>JAAYDZ010000045.1 GCA_012728975.1 Bacteroidales bacterium | reverse complement strand
ACCTCTTCCCATCCCGAACAGAGAAGTTAAGCTCACCAACGCCGATGGTACTGCTACACCAAGTGGGAGAGTAGGTAGCCGCCAACTTTAAGAAAGCCCCGACAGCATCAGCTGCCGGGGCTTTTGTATTTGATGCGGATAATTGATTTTATTTACAAACAAAAAGAGAGTGACTGTAAATAAAATCACTCTCTCTTATGTTTTATGTCGGGAAGATCCGACTCGAACGGACGGCCCCCACGTCCCTAACGTGGTGCGCTAACCAACTGCGCCACTTCCCGATCCCTTATTGGGGTTGCAAAAATAACTCACTTTACTCAAATAACCAAAAGAAACTGCCTTTTTTATAATTATATTTGCCGCATGAAAACAATTTTTGACGAAATAATAGATCGACGCGGAACTAATGCTTATAAGACAGATCTTATAACTAAACTTTATGGCAGAGATGATCTTATTCCTCTGTGGGTAGCTGATATGGACTTTAAAACTCCCTATTGCATTGTGGAGGCCCTTAGGGAGCGTTTCTATCATGAAATTTATGGATATTCTGTAGCCCCTGAGAGTTATTGGCAATCAATTGTCAACTGGGAGAAACAACTGCATGGATGGGAGATTTTCCGTGAGGAGTTGTCTTTTATTCCGGGCATTGTAAAGGGTATTGCCTTTGTGCTGCAGTGCTTTACTTCTCCCGGAGATGGAGTAATCATACAGCCTCCGGTATATATGCCTTTTATTCACGTTCCAAATGATACAGGAAGAAAGCTTCTATTAAATCCTCTTATACGCACTGAGGAGGGTTATGATATGGATCTAAAGGGGCTTGAAGAGATATGTATAACTTCTTCTCCAAAGATAATGATACTTTGTAATCCTCACAATCCCGCCGGTATCGTGTGGTCAAAGGAGACTCTCGCTGAGATGGCGCGTATTTGTTTCAAATATGGAGTCATGGTGATCTCAGATGAGATTCACGCAGATATGGCGCTATTTGACAATGTGCATACTCCATTTCCAATGGCATCGGAGGAGGCACGAAATATCTCAATCACATTTGCTGCCCCAACTAAAACCTTTAACATAGCGGGTCTGGTGAGTTCTTTCAGTGTGGTGCATAACCCGGAGATACGCGAGCGTTTTTATGGTTGGCTTAGTGCCAACCACCTTGCTTCACCTACTTTTATAGCTGCTGTAGCTACGGAAGCGGCCTTTACAAATGGTGGAGAGTGGCGCAGGCAGATGCTTGACTATGTGGAGGGCAATGTGCGCTTTGTAGAGGATTATTTGGCGAAAAATATTCCTGCTATACGTGCTGTGCGTCCGCAGGCTTCATTCCTTATTTGGCTTGATTGTCGTGAGCTCGGATTAGAGCAGAAAGCACTTAAAGATCTCTTTATAAACAAAGCCCGCCTTGCGTTGAACGATGGTGAGGCGTTCGGCAAGGAGGGCTCGGGTTATATGCGTCTTAATGTGGGCTGCCCGCGTGCAGTGTTGTCATGTGCAATGGAGCAGCTTGCTAAAGCTGTGCGCGAGATTACTCGGTAGTCTCTTCAACAGGTGTTAGAGCTTCTTCAACAGCTTTGATAAGTTCTTCGCCGCGAAGGTCACGTTTTACTATAGTGCCGTCGGGGCCGAAAAGGATAATCTGAGGAATACCTGAGATACCATAAAGATCGGTAGGGGTTTTGTCATCACCCATAAAGATCTGATCCCATTTCATGCCAAGCTCTTCCATTGTGGCTACGCTTGCGGAGTTATCTCCGTTACGCTCCCAAACTGCTACTCCGAGCACAACAAGTCCTTTGTCGGTATAGGTGTCATAAACACCCAGGAGAGTATTTTTGATTTCGTTTTTACAGGGGCCACACCATGATGCCCAGAAATCAACGAGAACATATTTGCCTTGGCCAACATAGTCGGAAAGCTTTATAGCCTCTCCTGCAGGGGTTTTACCTTCAAAATCAGCAAACATTTTACCTTCTGCGGTAGCTTCTCTAGCCTCACCTGCTGCTATCTGCCTGGCAATAAAAGGGTGGTTTTTGGTGAAATCACCCATCTTTTCCACATATCCCTTGAGTTCCTCATATGAAAGGTCATAGACGAAGTTGTTCAGAGCATAAAAACCGAGATAACCGTTGGGATTAGCATCAATGGTTTTGTCACTCAATTCACGTACCTTTGTCTGGTAATTCTCTCGAACCTCTTGCATTTTTACAGCAGCTTCCTCCTGAGGAAGTGCACGTGCCTCTTCAAACTGGCTTACTGCCTCTTCCTGTATTTGTTTCAGAAGATCTCTAAACTCAAAAAGTGCCTTGTTGTGTTTTCCACCCTCAACAATAGCAGGCTCATTTAGATTGATAGTGATGGTGCCTGCTTCGGGGATAAACATAGTATTGTTGTTATTTTTGATTCTGGCATCAGTTACAAGGGCAACGGTGATGCATCCGTCAATATTTGCATCGCAAGAATACTCAAACGCACCGTCAACAATCTGTACGGTGTCTGCCTGTTCAGTGAGCATATCTGTAAATACGATGGCCGCCCCCGGAGTGGAAGCTAGTTCATCAGTAATTGTGCCTGTTACGGTGCAAACTTGTTTGCAACCGCCTAAGAGTACGATGCCGGCTATAGCCAGCACATAAAAGATTTTTTTGTTCATAATTGATATTGTTTTATTTGTTTATACGTTTCGACTATAAAGTTCACGAAATGACAAAGTTAAGCAAAAAAAAACTATTTTTGCAGAGTTTCTTAAACTATTTTTTATGGATATAATTAAAGTGAGGGTCGCAAGACCTAGAGACCGCAAAAGATTAACGGATTTTCAAGTGCAGATGTCTTTAGAGACTGAAGGTCAAGAGTTGGACCGTAATATCGTTTCTCAAGGGATCAAGTCAGTTTTGGAAGATCCTCAGAAGGCTACCTATTTTGTAGCCGAACTTGAGGGGGTGGAAGGCATAGTGGGATGTCTTATGATTACTGATGAATGGAGTGATTGGCGTAATGGTTGGGTATGGTGGATACAATCTCTCTATGTTCTGCCGGAGTATCGTCAGAGAGGAGTCTTTACCGCCCTGTTTGAGCATATTTGGATGATAGTTGATTCTACTTCCGCTGTCAAGGGCATCCGTCTTTATGTTGATAAGAATAATACCCGTGCAAGAGAACTCTATGAGGCGATAGGCATGTCAGGAGAACACTACATCACCTACGAATTGATGAAAGAGTAAAAATACCGCTTACAAAATATCAATATGAAAAAACTATTTGCATTGTGCATGATCTGCACATTAATCTTCACTGCCGGTTGTATGCAGGTGAAGGTGGACTCCTCAATGCCATATTCGGTAAAGAATGGCAGGATTGTTCTTGAGACACCCGCTCGTCCTACAGGACAGCAAAGTGCCCTGGCAATGACCTGTGACCCAATGGACACTGTTAGAGTTGGCTTCGTGGGACTTGGTATGAGGGGCTATGGAGCCGTTATCCGCTACACATATATTGACGGAGTGCGTATAACCGCGCTTTGTGATTTACTTCCCGAAAGAACGGAGGCTTCAAAAAATGCGCTTCTGGAGAGAGGCTGGCAGGAACCGGCACTCTATTCGGGAGAGGAGGGATGGCGAGAACTCTGCGAAAATCCCGATGTCGATTTGGTTTATATTTGCACCCCATGGCAGAATCATGCGGAGATCTCAGTGTATGCGATGCAATGCGGTAAACATGTTGCTGTCGAAGTCCCCGGAGCAATGAGTATAGCTGAGTGCTGGGATATCATCAATACCAGCGAGAGCACCCGCAAGCACTGTATGATGCTGGAAAACTGCTGCTATGACTTCTTTGAGATGACTGCACTCAATATGGCTCAGCAGGGGCTTTTCGGTGAGATTCTTCATGTCGAAGGGGCCTATATTCACAACCTCGACCCCTATTGGAAGCTCTATCAGGGCAACTGGAGGCTCGATTTCAATCAAAAGCATCGTGGCGACAACTATCCCACGCATGGCCTCGGCCCTGCCTGTCAGGTGCTCAATATTCATAGAGGCGACAGGATGGAATATCTGGTTTCAATGGATACCAAATCGGTACACGGGAAAGAGGTCTCTAAGGAGATTATGGGGACTGAAGAGTTTGCCAATGGCGATCATACTGTAACTTTGATCCGCACAGTCGGTGGTAAGCAGATAGAAATCCAGCACAATGTCTATTCGCGCCGTCCCTATAATAGAATGTACCAGATTACGGGGACCGAGGGATTTGCAAATAAATATCCTGTGCGCGGTTTTGCACTTATGAGTCACAATCTCCCTGAAGGTCGTGAAGAGTATGCAGGATTGGATGGAGAACGCTTTGTCAGCCCCGAGCTGCTTGAGAGACTAATGGAAGAGTATAAGCACCCGATAACAGCAGAGATTGAAGAGAAGGCACGTATGGTGGGCGGCCACGGTGGTATGGACTTCATAATGGATTATAGATTGATCTACTGCTTGCGCAATGGATTACCCCTTGACCAGGATGTCTATGATCTTGCCGAATGGTCCTGCCTGATTGAGCTAAGCCGTATCTCGATAGAGTCCGGTTCAATGCCGGTAGCGGTTCCCGATTTTACCCGCGGGGAATGGGATCGTATTGAGGGATATCGCCACGCTTTTGTCGGGAAATAATCTTCTCCCTCAAGGCAATTCTCCTTTTTTTGTTACCTTTGAAAGATATTTGACAAAGTTTTTAAAATTTAATAATTCAACAATATGACAAACGTCAAGAAACAGAATTTTGCACTGCCGATTGCAATAATGTTCTCCCTCTTCTTCATGATTGCCTTCGTGACCAATTTCGCGGGCTCAATGGGAGTAATAGTTAAAAATCAGTTCGGCGCAAGTAATGCCCTTTCGCAACTCGGTACGCTTGCCAACTT
>JAAYDZ010000044.1 GCA_012728975.1 Bacteroidales bacterium | reverse complement strand
CATATACCGCCTACTTTGATTCTCTTGCGCTCCATCTTCCGGATGCAAAGGATATAAAGAGGGCAGAAAGAAGAATCGCCAGAGAGTACCGCGACAGCGTTAGACTGGCGACGCCCCGTATTTTGGATAGCTATATCATTCCCGATTCGCTCCACTACCGACGCATGCTCACCTGGACCCACGACCAGGATTTCAACAACATCACTCTCACGGAAATAGACACTTCCTTTCAGTACAGGTTCAACGACTATCCCTTCCTGCGTAACGACGTAAATGGCACATATTTGGGCACAATTGGCTCTGCCATGCAGTACCATAACTATTTTAAACGGGAAAGACTTGATGTATTTCCGCAATTCGAACCCTATCTGGGCTATTTCTTCACACCGGAAAACATACCTCAGTACAATACCAAATCGGCATATACTGAACTTGCTTACTGGGGAACGCCATTCGCCACGCAGCAACTGGAGGAGTCATGCGTTAAAATCCTCACAACCCAGAATATCACACCTGCTCTCAACCTCTCCTTCCTCTACAGACAATATGGATCGAAAGGTATGCTCAAAAATGAAGCTACAAACAACCGTTCCTACGCCATAGGCATTAATTACCTGGGCAAAAAATATCTTCTCAACGCCGGCTTTATAAGCCAGGCGGTAATTCGTTCTGAAAACGGCGGACTACAGAACTCATTTTGGATAAGAGACACTATCGTAGACTCTAAATCAATTGAGGTCAATCTTCAGGATGCCGACAATCTGCTCAAACGGAGGACTGCCTATCTCACCCACACCTATACTATCCCAATGAATTTCTTCCGAAAGAAAGATTCTCTTTCAGTAGGAGAAGGTACAGTCGCATACATAGGACACAGTATTGAGTACTCGAGATATGGCAAAGTTTATACTGACAAAATCAGCGAAAACGATACTTACGGACGCAATTTCTATTTAAACCAGTTCTACCTAAACAATATATCCAGCAGAGACTCCCTGGGAACAGAACGGTTTGAAAACAAAGTATTCATACGTCTGCAGCCATTTGCCCACGACGCTGTAATATCCAAAATTGATGGTGGAGTTGGCTATCAGATGCTCTCCCTTTACGGCTTTGATCCTTCGCACTATCTGAGCGGAAATATCAGTGAACATCATAACAACCTCTATGTCTATGCAGGAGCCTCAGGACAATACAGAAAATATCTCTCCTGGAATGCTGACGGAAAATACACCTTTGCAGGATATAACTTAAATGATCTCGACATCGGAGGAAAAGTCAGGCTTTCCTTCTATCCCATAGATGATGGCATTCATCTTTCCGGCACTTTCCGTACTACACTGAAGGAGCCTCATCTATTTCATCAGAAGATATATATGAACCACCACAAGTGGCACAATGATTTCAGTAAAATCTCTGAGACCAGGGCTGAGGTCTCTCTCGATATTCCGAAGTGGCAGACACACGCCAGATTTGATTGGGCTTTGGTAGATGGATTGATCTATTACGACACACTCTCCATAATCAGACAGGTACAGAAGCCCGTCAACATCATTTCAGCATCCCTGGAGCAAAATATACGACTTTGGATACTCCATTTGGACAATCGCGCTCTGTTTCAAATGGCATCCGACGGTGACGCACTACCCTTACCGAAGTTTTCGCTCAATCTCAAATATTATATAGAATTCAATGTAGTAAAGAATGTGATGAGAATGCAAATAGGTCTCAACGCTCTCTTTCACACCAAATATTATGTTCAATCGTACAGTCCCGACCTCGGAGTCTTCCACAACCAGCAAAAGGAACTCATAGGAGGCACTCCATATTTTGATGCATTTGTCAATATGCAATGGAAAAATGTCACCTTATTTGTCAAATACACAAACACATTCAAAGGGTGGCCTCAGGCAGATTATTTTTCGGCCTACAACTACCTAAGACCTGAAAGGGGCTTCAAATTTGGCATCTGGTGGCCATTCTACATCAGATAACAGTATGATCAAAAAGGAAGACATTTACTTCTTTGGGAAATGTCTGCTGGTGCTGATCATAGTGATCGCCATCAGACTTGTAGTTCCTGAGTACCGCGGAAAACGTAATACGTATCACATTTATCATAAGGACACCCTTGTGTGCAGCATTATTCCTGACCGTAAAAGCCGTCAAGGAGGATTTAACCGCGAATTGATTGAGAGATTTGCTGAGTACAATGGCTCTGAATCACTCATAGTACCTTCTGTGGGTGGCGAACTAGACTGGAAGTACCTTGTGGAAGGGAAGTATGATATGTTGGTATTCAGTCTGAACGATTCAATCCCCGAGCAGTACGTTTCGAATGTATTTGTGACCCGCGAAACCGGGGGTAAAGATGCCTGTGCAGTTAAAGTAAGTGACATAAAACTACTCAACAGCTTCAATTTCTGGCTTTCCGATTTTAAGTCGGATGACACCTATAAACAAATGGTCTTCAGATTTTTCAGGTCATACCGTCTGAGTGCAATGCCGGAGGGATTTGACCATAAGAGTGCCATTTCCCCATACGATTACATTATCAAAAAATACAGCAACTACATAAATGCTGACTGGAGGCTCATCAGCGCTATCATTTACGAAGAATCTCGTTTCATCCACTCTTCATCATCGGCAAAGAATGCACGTGGTTTGATGCAAATCAAAGAGTCTACTGCAGCTATATATGGCGTAGACAACATTCTCGATCCCGAACTCAACATAAAGGCGGGAACGCTCCATTTCGAT
Source organism: Bacteroidales bacterium (assembly GCA_012728975.1). Taxonomy (GTDB): domain Bacteria; phylum Bacteroidota; class Bacteroidia; order Bacteroidales; family UBA932; genus Cacconaster. The sequence continues at coordinate 33,753 of JAAYDZ010000044.1, read as the reverse complement.
TACCTTTTCAATCTCTACAGAAAAGAGGGATTAGATTCTGCGAATGTGATCAAATTTGCCCTGGCATCCTACAATGCAGGTACCGGACGCATCAAGCAATGCCGCGAACATGCCGCATCTGTCGGACTTGACCCGAATGACTGGGAGGAAGTGCTAAAAGGCTTCGACTCCATGCCCGATTTTAAAGGGACCCAGACGACCAGGTATGTGAGAAATGTCATAGACCTCTTCGAACGCTACAAACAAGTGGTGGAGTAGTTCCGGGATGCGAGTTGCGCGTTACGGGGTGCGGGGTTTTGCGTGGTGCGAATTAATTCACCCGCATAGTTTTATCCGGGCTTACACGGCTTATGAATAGCGTGGATATTGAGATAATTAGTATGATCACTACTGCCGAAATGAGATTGAGCAATAAAATATCCACAAAAGAGATTTTTATCGGCACATAACTTACGAAATAATTGGTGGGATTGAGTTTGATGATTTTGAATTTCCATTGGAGGAAACAAAGTAACAGGCCAATAATATTTCCCCAGATCATTCCTTTTCCTACAATTGATACGGCTTTCAGCATGAATATGTTGCTTATATTTTTATTGCGCATACCGAGGGATTTGAGCAATCCTATCATCGATATCTTTTCAAACAGAATAATCAAAATCGCAGATATCATGTTGAAGCCTGCCACAACCATCATCAGTAACAACACCATCAGCATATTGAGATCCAGCAGAGCCAGCCAGTCAAAAAGATTGCCGAGAATGCGTGTGAGGGGCATAGTAAACATCGCATCATCTTCATCAGTGGAGTTTACGTAGAGTATCTCCTCAATTTCGGCATTGGCCTGTTTGATATCTGTTTCCGGATCTATGGCTATTTCAAATGAAGAAACCTGATTCTTATTCCATCCGTTGATGCGTTGCGCGTGGCGTTTGTCCACCAAGGCCATAGTCATGTCCAAATCTTCAAGTTGAGCATTATAGAGGCCGCAAATACGGAATCTCCTAACTTTAACCTCATCTTTTATGAAATAAGTGATAAGATCATCACCGGTAGAGCAGCCTAGACGGGAGGCTAGACGGCGTGAGATAAGCACATCATTTGAGATTCTTCCGCTGTAGTCAGGCAATTCTCCTTCATAAAGGCAATTTTCAAAAAAGGAAAGATTATAGAGTGAATCCACCCCTTTGAAGTAAAGCCCGTTGATATCATCATGACTCTTGATCATTCCGGAACAATAAACCACTCCGTCCACACTTTTGACATATTTCTGATCAAGAATGGCTTTATGATAGGAAAAAGAGTCACTCAGAGGATAAAGTTCGTTGATAGGGGATTCACCAGGAGCCACCAGCATTACCGAACCCATAAAACCTGTGGCTTTTGAGCGGATTTCCGATTTAAATCCCGCAACGATGGCCACCGCCACTATCATAATAACAATACTGACAGCTACCGATATTGAACCGATGCGGTTGCTTATTATACCCATTCTGCCCCTACCGGAGCCTTTTGTTCCAATCCTGCGCGCTATGAAGAAATTGAGGTTCATTTGGTAAAATGAAATTCTATCACTCTCTCTCTGATCTCACCAGCAGAAAGCAAAGTTGAAGGAAACTCAGGCTGATTAGGAGAGTCCGGAAAAGATTGACATTCGAGTGCTACTCCATCATAGTCGTCATACTCCGCTCCGCTCTTGGGTTTGGGGCTACCTTTGAGCCAGTTGCCGGTATAAATCTGAATGCCCGGCGCATCGGTGCTGACTATGAGCCTGCGGCCTGTGGTATCTTCTGCAAGTTCGGCTACTCTGCGTACCACTCCTTTTTCCCATCCATCCACCGCCCAGCAATTGTCATATCCTTTGCCATAGCGGAGTGCCTGAAAGTCATCAAAAAGATGTTCCCCTATCTTGACCGGAGTCCTGAAGTCCATCGGAGTGCCTTCCACCGAAGCAAGTATGCCCTCCGGGATTAGGGTTTCATCGGTTGGAAGATAATTAGAGGCTTCAAGTTGCAAAGTATGCTCCTTTATATCTCCCCTGCCCTCCCCTTTAAGGTTAAAATAGGCGTGGTTGGTGAGATTGATGACCGTATCGGCATCGCTTTTTGCGCGGAATGTGATTGTAAGACGACATTCATCATCCCATCTGTAAATAACCTCAGCCATTACATTTCCGGGATAACCGGCATCACCATCCGGACTTTCGAGAGCAAAGGAGACCTCATTGCGATTCTGAACGCCAAACCAAATGCGATTTGCCCAGCACTCCTCTCCCTCTCCACCGTGGAGATGATTTGGACCGTTATTTACTGAAAGTGAATATTCTTTTCCCGAAAGGGAAAATTTGCCGAAAGCTATCCTGTTAGAATATCTTCCGGGAACCTTTCCCATACAGGGACCATCACAGAAATAATCCTCGGGTTTTGCGTAGCCCAGAGCCACATCGGCCATATTGCCTTCCTTATCGGGTACGATGACCGAGATTATACCCGCACCCAGATTGCTCAGGGTGACACTTGCACCACTACTGTTGGTAAGTGTAAAATATTTAATATCCGAAATTACCATTGTCTTGCTCCATCTGAAATTACAACATCTATTACGCGCGAATATTTGCCGAAGCGCTTCTGATAGGCTTCACGAACCTTTGCCACATACTCATCATGATTCTCATCCCTAACCATTGCGAGAACGCAGCCACCAAAGCCGCCACCCATCATTCTCGCACCGAGAACTCCATCCACACTACGAGCAATCTCCACAATAAAGTCGAGTTCCTCGCAACTAACTCCATACTCTTTGCTCAAACCTTCATGGGTGCGAAACATTTTTTGGCCAAAAAGTTCATAATCACCCTTTGACAAATCCTCACAGCCTTCCAAAAGACGCTGATTTTCACTAATCACAAAGTGACATCTCATGTACACCTCGGAATCCATTTCAGCCCTGTGGGTTTCAAGTTCTTCAAGGGTAACATCTCTGAGCAACTCCACGCCATCCTTGTATTTCGCAATGACAGCGACACCGGCCTCACACTGGGCACGACGCACATTGTACTCCGAAGAGGCGAGAGAATGTTTGACCATTGTATCTATAAGCACCAGCCTGATGCCTTGGGGCTCAAAAGGGAAAAGTTCATATTCCAACGAACGGCAGTCAAGCTTTATTACCTTACCGGCCTGGCCAAAAAGAGAGGCGAATTGATCCATAATACCGCAGCGGACACCGACATAATTGTGTTCCGTCATCTGACCTATCTTTGCCAACTCTCTTTTGTCAAACCCAAGATTGAAAAGAGTGTTGAGTGCAATACCAAAAACGGACTCAAGGGCTGCTGAAGAGGACATTCCCGCTCCGAGAGGAACATCTCCCCCAAATACGGCATCGAACCCTCCCGGCGAAGCGCCCCTTTTCTTCATCTCCTGTATTACACCATAAACATAGCAGGCCCATTGCTGTTTGGGTTTTTCACTGTCAACATCAAATGAAACACTTTCATCATAATCGATAGAGTAAAGATGTACGGTATAGGTACCATTAGGTACAATTGCCAGGGAAATGCATTTGTCTATGGATGCAGGTAGAACGAAGCCACCGTTATAGTCGGTATGTTCGCCGATGAGATTGATACGCCCGGGAGCGGTAAAAATTGCACAATCGGAATGACCGAATTTCTCCTTTATACTCTTTTTGAGAATTGCTGAATCTATCATTGTTGTCTGTCTTAATTTGCTTTGATTATAATTTGCGCCGGTTCAAGCCCCTCTGAAAAGGCTTTGACCGACATGCTGCCACGATAGTCATGAGAAGTAACAATTGCCGTCAAACGGCCGCTAAAAGCGGGCATTACAGGCTCCTGGAATGGGTAGAGGCAAGTGGGGTCGCCATTTGCAGTTGCAACAAATTCTCCGGCTCCTTTCACTTCAAAGCGTATCTCATTGGTTGCATTTGGACAAAGATTTCCATCCTTGTCAACTATACTGACATATACATAAGCCAGATCCTTTCCGTCTGCTTCAATCTTATCGCGGTTGGCTTCAAGCACTATCGAATGAGGTTCGCCGGCCGTAACAATACGTTTGCGCATCTGTTCACGTCCTCTCTCATTGTAAGCCACAACCTCTATTTCACCCGGCTGATAGACCACATCCGGCCATATAAGCCGATATCTGGCCATAAGGGAATCTTTATCTATTTGCGAAAGATCGACATCGGTAATGGTATAAGTGCCTTTTGAGACAACGCCCTGTGATACCCCATTGACAAAAAGCTCGGCTGAAGGAAAATCGGTATAACACATTACGGGGATAGTTTCTCCTTCATGTCCATCCCAATTCCAGTGGGGTAAGAGATGAAGCGTATGCTCATCTTCGTTCCATTGCGAACGGTAAAGATAATATCTGTCTTTTGGAATAGATGCCAGATCGATTATACCGAAAAGAGAACTGTGATTGGGCCAGGAATCCGTATTATATGGAGTCGGCTCGCCAAGATAGTCAAATCCGGTCCATACAAACTGTCCCATAGTCCATTCGAAATCCTCTGCAAGAGCAAAATCAATATCGGGAATATTGGACCACGGGCAATACTCGACATCGTAGGAAGAGGACTGGTGGTCATCATACATCGCTCTGTACTTTAGTTCGACAGGAATCTTATAAACACCTCTGGAACTCACTGTAGAGCTGGTTTCAGAGCCAAGGATATTGCCCTGAGGCAGAGTTTCATAAGCCTTCTTGTATAGCTCGGTATAGTAATTAATTCCCACAACATCCATAACCTCTGCAAAGCCATTGGTCAGCACACACTGCGGTTGGTCCAGGCCACAGGTGACAAGACGGGTAGGATCTTCTCTGTGACAAATATCCTGTAGAAAGGCAGCCACCTTATATCCCTGCTCGTCGCACTGTGTAGGAACCTCATTACCGATACTCCACATTACAACACTAGGATTGTTGCGGAAATTACGAATCATGTTAACTATATCCTTCTCGGCCCATTCCTCAAAATAGCGATGATATCCATTTGCACACTTAGCAATATCCCATTCATCAAAAGCCTCAACCATCATCATGAAACCCAACTCGTCACACAGCTCCACAAGCTCGGGAGCAGGCATATTATGAGCTGTGCGTATAGCATCGCAACCCATATCTTTAAGCATCTCCAACTGATGCTTGAGTGCTGATCTGTTGACAGCTGCCCCAAGAGGGCCAAGGTCGTGGTGATTGCAAACACCCTTAAATTTGCGCAACTCGCCGTTGAGATAAAATCCTTTGCCCTTCACCACTTCGGCAGAACGGATACCAAAACGGGTGATATAACTGTCAGTTATGTGATCTCCTTCATAGATAGTAGTTTCGGCACTATAGAGCGCAGGTGTTTCCGGAGACCACAATTCTGGTCTGCGTACAGTAAATCTCATAAAAACGGTATCCGACTGAGCTGTTGCATCTTCCAGAAGACTTTCAGAGTAAGCCACTTTTTTACCCTTCGGGTTGCGTATTTCAGTTACGATTCGCAAATCCTTATCACTACTACCCTCAATTGCCACTTGCAATGATACCTCCGCTTTTTTACGGGAGACCTCAGGAGTGGTAATATAGGTTCCCCAGATGGGAATATGAATTTTTTTGGTTTTGACTAAATGAACATTGCGATATATTCCTGCTCCCGGATACCATCTCGAAGAGCTGGGAGGATTTTCGAGTCTTACGGCAAGAAAGTTATTCGTCCCATCTTCATTGAGCCACTGGGTAATATCACAATGGAAGGAGTTGTAGCCCGATGGCCAGCTGATAACTTTTGTGCCATTAACCCAAACCTGAGCACCACTCATAGCACCATCGAAAAGCAAGGAGACTGAGTGACTCTCTTTGTCAAAACTGCGGAGGTCAAACTTTGTGCGATACCATCCGGTCCCCACATGAGGGAGCCCTCCGGTCCTGCCGGTCCTCTCAGTTACAATGATTTCATCATTCTGTTTTACTTCTCTAACCTGTAGGTCGTTTGACCTGTCGAAAGGCCCATATATCGCCCAATCGTGTGGAATTCGCACCTCATCCCACTGATAGTCGTCAAAAGCGGGATCAAATGCGGTCTCGAAATCCCCAAGGGAAAACTTCCATCCCTCTTCCAACAATATTTCACTGCGCGGATTAACTTTATGGCAGGAAACGGCGGCGAAAAGGCAAAGCATTAATGTAAGGGGAATGTATTTTCTCATATCTATAAGTATTGGTCTATATCAATCTCTAAAGGCATCAAGTGCCACGGTAGGCCTGCCCCCATTGTCAAATGCGGCTTTGGTATAGTGACTCCAATTGACAAATCCCTCCGGTTCCCAATAGAAAACGCCCAAACAGCGACCGTCAGTCTTTTCTAGTGCTTTGTCTATCAGGTCTATAATAAAACCTTTGCAGATTTCAGGCTCGTCCCAACTCATACCCACTTCACATATCATTATATCCTTACCATATTTCTTTATCAGCGCCTTCATATTTTCAAGACAAGCCTCGTTGAAATATTCCCAATTACGCGGATCGGGATAGAGTGACATTCCGATGAGATCATACTGCGGTGCATAGGGCGCCATACCGTCAAGAAGCCAATTGTAATGTGTCCCATTTTCTCCTCTGTCAATATGGAGTATAACTTTGGCATCTGGGAAGATCTCTTTGACAGCTCTATAACCGGCATTGTGAAGGTCAGTGTATTTCTTGATGTTGACAGAGGCGCGGCCATCTTCCCAAAGCATTCCATCGGATGTTTCATTACCTACCTGTACCCATTCGGGAGAGATGTCTGCCCCTTTGAGTGCCTCCAGTATCTCTATTGTATGAGCTACGAGGGCACCTTTAAGCTCCTCATAAGGAAGATCAACCCAGGCCGCAGGTTTGTTCTGTTTTCCGGGATCAGCCCAGCTATCACTATAGTGGAAATCAATCATAAGGCGCATTCCGAGAGCCTTTGCTCTTTTTGCCTTGACTAGAAGATCATCCTTACCGTTCCAGCCGTCAATGGGATTTACCCATACGCGAAGTCGTATTGAATTCATACCCAAACTTTTGAGCAGAGCCATGCATTCCATCTCAGCACCTTGTGAGTTGTAAAATTTAATCCCATCACTTTCCATTTGTGTCACCCAACTAACGTCAGCACCCTTTGCAAACTTGACTTTTGAAAGATTATCAGGGCCCGGAGAGGGTTTAGGATCACCACATGAAGCTGCCGTCAGCATAATCAGCATTAAGACGATATATTTTATGGTTCTTCTCATTATTTCTAATCCTAAATATCTGGTTCAAAGTACTTTCAAACATAATCAGAGCGGTCGATAAAGTTCTCTGATACATCCCTCTGCAAGAGCCTCCAGACAGGAAATGCCCATTTCAGCAGGCAATCCTGTATGGCTGTAAGCGATGGGTATCTCGGTACAGGCACCAACGACGGGGAGTTTTTCAATTTCCCAAAGCTGTTCCACTACCTTTTTGAATCTCTCACCTGCCTCACGCTGTTTACCGGCCTTAACCTGATCTGTAATGTCGTGGATTTCGACCTGCATCTCTTCGGTTGGGAGTTTGAAATCATATCCGAAGGAAGCTGCATGTTTTTGATAAAGGCCTGTACGCATAGTTCCAAGAGTAGCGGTAAGCCAGGCACCTTGTGGGCAAACCGCCTGTGATTTTTTAATAGTTTCCTCTATTATATGGATTAGAGGTACCGAAAGTTCATCCCTAAATTTATCTATAAAATAATGGGCTGTATTGCAAGTAACTGCGAGAAGGTCAACTCCCCAGCTTATAAGAGTTTCAAGCCCTTCCCTAATATAATCATTAGGGTCCGGTCCTTTTCCGAGAAGAAAAGTTGTCCTGTCCGGAGTGATCGTATGTGAATAGATTATCATTCGCGGATGTTCTTGATCAACATCCGCAGGAGCCTTTTCAGCAAGGAGTCTCATAAATTCCGCCGTTGAAGCGGGACCCATACCTCCCAGGATTCCTAATGTAAGACCATTGTTCTGCATTACAATTTAAAGCAAATAATCCACAAATTTAACTTTTTTGGATGTAATATCAAATAACACAGAGAGCGATCCGAACATTTGTCATAGCTTGCGGTTAGAGCAGATTAAATTCATTTTAGCGAGACTAAACAGTATTAGAAACAAATTGAGGTCGGATAACCGACCTCAATCATTTATACTAGTGGTAATAAACTACTTTGCAGGTTCTTTGGCAAGGCCGTCCCAAACTACTGCGGAAAGTGCAGCACCAACAAACGGACCTACTATGAAGATCCAAAGATCCTTGAGAGCCTGTCCCCCCTCGAATATTGCCGGAGCAATACTACGGGCAGGGTTGACTGATGTACCGGTAATTGGAATCAACACAATGTGGATGAGTACTAGAGTCAGACCGATTGCCAGGCCTGCAAGTGCAGGATTACCCTTCTTCGAGTCAGTAACACCGAGGACCACAAGCACAAATATAAATGTACCCACAATCTCGGCAATTAGTGCCGATCCTACCGAAGCTGCACTGGAAACGGCATTTGCCCCTGTTGTAGTAGCATACAATGCAGCATCCTTATCTCCGGTTTGGACAAGTGCAAAAATAAGAGCTGAACCTACAAATGCCCCGATGATCTGGGCAAGCATATACTTCAAACCTTCACCCGTCTTCATTCTGCCTGTAAGCATAGCACCTAGAGTGATAGCAGGGTTGATATGGCATCCGGAAATGGAACCGATAGCATACGCCATTGCCACAACTGAAAGACCGAATGCGAAAGAAATGGTCAAAACCTGTGCGGTGGTACCTACGCCGCCATTAAAAACTGCGCTACCACAGCCGAGAAGAACAAGCACCATTGTACCTATTGCTTCTGCAAAATACTTCTTCATAAAAATAGTTATTAAGGATTGTTAAATAGTTCGTTTTTCACATTCGATGCTTCATAAACCTCATCCACAGCTAGATCAGGGCCCATAGAAGCGACAACGGCGAGATTATCACAACGCTCATTGTCGGGATACCCCGCATGGCCTTTGATCCATACAAAACGGACCTTGTGCTGCCTGTAAATTGCCAGAAAGCGGATCCATAGATCCGGATTGGCCTTTTTGTGGAAACCTTTCTGTTCCCATTTGAATACCGAGCCATTTTCCACGGCATTGACTACATACGAGGAATCACTCCACACAGTAACAACTGCCTCCGACCACTTGATCGCCTCCAGACCCACAATAACAGCCAAAAGCTCCATACGATTATTTGTAGTAAGACGGTATCCTGCTGAAAATTCCTTCTCATAATTCCCGCAACGCATCACCACTCCGTATCCTCCCGGTCCGGGGTTTCCTCTACAGGCTCCGTCTGTATATATTTGTATGGGTGATCTTTTAGCCATCAATTATTCCGGCAATATTGTGCGTTCGTATTTCGGTCCCTCAAAGTGCTTTATTTCCAAAGGATTGGCACTCATCTCATCGTAGTTGTCCCTGTTGTTGCAGATATCAATTGCAGTATATATCGCCGAAATCATCGGTCCCGGATTTGCCATGGACTTGCCGGCAATTTCAAATGCAGTACCGTGATCGGGGGATGTTCTGACAATCGGCAACCCCGCCGTAAAATTGACGCCCTTATCAAATGCTAGCGCCTTGAATGGGATAAGTCCCTGATCATGGTACATCGCCAGAACAGCATCAAATTTGTACTGCGTATTTGTTGCAAAAAATCCGTCCGGTGAATAAGGACCAAAAGCCAGTATATTCTCTGAATTCGCCTCCTTGATGGCGGGAATGATGGTGTCAATCTCCTCGGTACCAAGTGAACCGCCATCACCTGCATGAGGATTGAGCCCAAGAATGGCAATTTTCGGCCTTACTACACCAAAATCCCTTATAAGAGAGTGATTCATCAGGCGGATCTTACTCATAAGAACCTCTTTAGTAATGGCGGCGCTTACCTTTGAGAGGGGGAGATGATTGGTAACAACCCCGACTCTGAGATTATCGGCACAGAGAAACATCAAACCGTCTTTCGCTCCGAATTCGTTTATCAGGTACTCCGTATGGCCGGGAAACGCGAACTCTGTCTGTGCAACCGTATGTTTGCTGAAAGGTGCTGTCACTAATGCATCCAGAAACTTCGCCTTAACATCAGCTACCGCAGCCTTAAGAGCTATTATTGCTGCCCTGGCACCATCAGCTGTCGGCTGACCTATATCTACCGGTAATGAATCAGGTACAGCATTGACAATGTTGACATGTTTGGGACGTGCATCTGAGGCACTATTGATAATATTGGTAGTAATCTGTTCGGTTTCAGGGACGAGTTTGCGATATATGCCGAAAGTGCGTGAACAGCCATAAACAACGGGAATGCACATATCCAGCATTCTTGCATCTGAGAGGGCTTTTATGATGACTTCATAACCGATGCCGTTACTATCTCCTTGGGTAATACCCACTACTATTTTTCTGCTCATATAATTCGAAAATTTTTGCAAGTTACTAAAAAGCACTGAAATTTGACGCATATTTGGTGTATATTTGCACCTGTGAACAAAATTCTGGAGAGTGACATAAAGTACCTGCAAGGCGTCGGACCCAAGAGGGCAGCGCTATTGGAAAAAGAGCTGGGCATCTCTTCATTTAGAGATATGCTATATACGTTTCCATTCAGATATATTGACCGCACCAGGTTTTATTCTATAAGGGAAATTGAAAGTAGCAGCGCTTATATTCAGCTGCGTGGCAGCATCACAGATATTCGCATAACCGGTGAGGGACGTGCCAAACGTTTGATTGCCCGCCTCAACGACGGTACAGGCACTATCGAACTTGTTTTCTTCCAAGGAATAAAATGGGTCTTCAATAAACTCAAAATCGGAACCGAATATATAGTATTCGGCAAACCATCCATATTTAACCAGACATATAATATGGTCCACCCCGAAATAGATCCGGCTACCGAGGACAAACTCGCGATGGTTGGGACTCTTATCGGTGTCTACTCCAGTACTGAAAGGCTGCGAAGTGCAGGTATTGGCAATAAGGTCTTCGCAATGCTCCAGTATAACCTCATTAACCAAGTGATTGAGAGTATAGAAGAGACCCTTCCACGCAATCTGATATTGCGCAAACGCTTCATATCGTTGCGTCAGGCTTTGGTAAACATACACTTCCCTACTGATCTTCAGATACTTGATAAAGCGAAGGATAGGCTCAAGTTTGAGGAACTCTTCTATCTGCAGTTGTCGCTTCTAAAACAGAAAAATATAAGGATGCGCAGTTCCACCGGGATTCTCTTTAATAACATCGGAGAGGCTTTTAACAGCACATATGAGCACCTCCCATTCCCTTTGACTGAAGCTCAGAAGAGGGTAATCAAAGAGATTCGCGCGGACGTTATCTCCGGAAGCCAGATGAACCGCCTCCTGCAGGGTGACGTGGGCAGCGGAAAGACTCTCGTAGCAATTTTCAGCGCACTGATGGCAGTGGACAATGGATACCAGGCTTGTATAATGGCCCCTACGGAAGTACTTGCTTCACAGCACTATAATGGCACCCTGAAGTTTCTGGAGCATAGCGGAGTTAAAACCGCATTGCTCACGGGTTCCACAAAAACAAAAGAGCGTCGTGAAATCCATGCCGGACTTGAAGATGGCTCTATCCACATCATCTTCGGCACCCACGCACTTATTGAAGAGAATGTACAGTTTCTAAACATTGGATTGGCAGTAATAGACGAACAGCACCGCTTCGGTGTGGAACAGAGATCCAGACTTTGGACAAAATCCTCTATGCCACCCCATATCCTGGTAATGACCGCAACTCCAATTCCGAGAACCCTCGCAATGACTCTTTGGGGAGATCTCGATGTATCGGTTATAGATGAGTTGCCTCCAGGCAGGAAACCTGTACAGACAATTCACTGGGGTGAAAGCTCCCGCCCTCGTCTAAGAGAATTTATGAAAAGGGAGATTAAATCCGGGAGACAAATTTTCGTAGTATATCCTCTTATTAAAGAATCTGAAAAAATGGATTATAAAAACCTCGAAGAGGGATACGAAGCCATAGTCAAAGCCTTCCCTCCCCCCGAATACTGTACTGCAGTGGTCCACGGCCAGCAGAAACCTGAAGATAAAGCTTTTGATATGGAGCTTTTTGTGAGTGGAAAAGCCCATATTCTGGTATCAACATCCGTCATAGAAGTGGGCGTAGATGTGCCTAATGCTTCGGTAATGGTGATCGAAAGTGCCGAACGGTTTGGTCTTTCGCAACTTCACCAGCTTAGAGGCAGAGTCGGTCGAGGTGCTGAGAAATCTTACTGCATACTTATGACCGGCTACAAACTTAGCAATGAATCCCGCCAGAGAATTGAGATGATGTGTCAGACAACCGACGGATTTGAAATTGCAGAAGCTGATTTAAGAATGAGGGGACCGGGCGACTTCGAGGGAACAAGACAGAGCGGACTTGTATTGAACCTCCGCTTAGCCAATCTCGGCAGGGACTCCGCTGTACTCGAAGATGCACGCAGAGAGGCCTCGGATATTCTGGAGAAAGACCCTCTGCTTTCAAGTAGAGAAAATTCTCTTCTGACCAAAGTTCTGCAAAATTTGAAAATAGAAATAAAAGATTATTCAAATATAAGTTGAAAGGAAAAACAATGAAATTTATCGGCGCACATGTTAGCAGTAGCGGAGGAGTGGAAAATGCTCCTCTAAATGCAGCTGCCATTGGGGCAAATGCTTTCGCCCTATTTACAAAAAATCAACGCCAATGGGTCAGCGCTCCGCTTTCTGAGCAGAGTATCCGACTTTTTAAAGAAAACTGCATCCGGCATGGATTTGTGCCGGACTCGATACTTCCTCATGACAGCTATCTTATAAATCTTGGACACCCTACATCGGAAGGACTGGGCAAATCCAGAGCTGCATTTCTTGATGAGATGCAGCGTTGTGAACAACTCGGACTCAACCGTCTCAATTTCCATCCCGGGAGCCATCTAAACGAAATCTCTCTGAGCGAGTGCTTAAGACGTGTGGCAGAATCCATTAACATGGCTCTAGACAAGACCTCAGGTGTCTGCGCGGTCATTGAAAACACTGCCGGTCAGGGTTCTAATGTCGGTTTTCAGTTTGAGCATCTGGCCGAAATCATCTCACAGGTGGAAGACAAATCCAGAGTAGGCATATGCATCGATACCTGCCACTCTTTTGCGGCCGGCTATGATGTGCGGAGCGGAGAAAACGAGCAAGACCTTTTCGCCCGGGACGAAGACACTTTCGGAAAAGTGATCGAAGAACTGGACCGGATTGTAGGTCTGAAATATCTCAAGGGAATGCACCTCAACGATGCAAAAAGACCACTTGGCTCCCGAGTTGACCGCCATGAAACTCTCGGCAACGGTTTTATTGGGCACGGTACCTTCATCAGAATAATGAGGGATGCCAGATTCAATGGCATCCCCCTGATTCTTGAAACTCCCGAACCTGAAATCTGGAGTCAGGAAATTGCCTGGCTGCGCAGTATGACAGGATCGGCCGGAGAATAATCCTGCCTTCGTAACCAGGGTTCAAATCCCTCTTCACGAATAGCCTGTTGCATCTCATCAGCAGTAACAGTGTTGGAAGCACCCGCTGCAGATATTACATTTTCCTCGATCATTATCGAGCCCATATCGTCCGCTCCATAATGAAGCGATTTTTTAGCTATTTCTAGGCCAACGGTGAGCCATGAGGCCTGGATATGTGTTATATTGTGGAGAACTATTCTGGAGATTGCTATCGTACGTAGAAACTCCTCTTCCTCGCTCCATCCGTGACATATGCGAGGCAGTTGCCTGCCTCTTTCCTCCATCATTTCAACCAAAAGCGTCCCTTTTAGTTGCATCGGCCAGCTAATAAATGCACGAAACCCCGGGGTCTCTTCCGGTCTGCGACTCTGTAAGTCCCGAATGGTAAAGAGATGAGCCATCCGCTCCTCCATTGTCTCTATATGTCCATAGACCATCGTGGCAGTTGTGCCGATGCCCATTTTATGGGCAATTTCCATTACGTTACACCACTCCGTAGCGGTGGGTTTACCTGGGGAAATAATCTTGCGCACTCTGTCTGAGAGTATTTCCGCTCCGGCTCCTGGAAGGGTGTCTAATCCGGCCTCGCGAAGACGGCTGAGTGTCTCTTCGCAACTTGTCCCGCTAATGCGGGAAATGAAAGCAATCTCGGGAGGTCCCAACGCATTGAGTTTGAGCGAAGGCTCTATTTTCTTTAGTTCACGAAATAAATTCTCGTAATAAACTATATCAAGATCGGGATGCAGACCACCCTGGAGTAGAAGCTGATCACCTCCAAGACGACGCATTTCAGCAATTTTGCTCTTATACTGGTCGAGGGTGGTGACAAATACTTTCTCTTTTTCAATAGGTTTGCAATGAAAATTACAGAACCGGCATCCGCTGACGCAAGCATTTGTGATATTAACATTGCGGTCAATTTGCCAGCTTACCCGTTTTTGCGGTATATGGCTGTACCTTGCGGTATCAGCCATACTACGCAACTCTTCCAGCGGCGCATTCAAATAGAGCGACAGCGCTTCCGAAAAAGAGATTTCTTTCATTATACAGCAACCGGATTTCTATCGTATCGGATCAGCCGGAATACCCGGTAACGGTTTGAAAGTCTTGAGTTCCTCTTTAAGTACTTCTATTGCCTTATCAAGCTGTGCATCTTTGCCGAGATAATCCTCAAAAGGATTGATGTCTACCACTATATCGGGATCCACTCCGTAGCCCTCAATAATCCACTCTCCTGTCTCTGATGAGTATGAAGTAAAGAATGGTGTACGCATATCCTGGCCATCTAAAAAGGGCTTGGAGCTTGAAATACCAACAATTCCACCCCAAGAACGCATACCTATGACTTTTCCAAGACCGAGAGTTTTAAATCCGTACGGGAAAAGATCACCGTCTGATGATGAATACTTGTCTATCAGACATACTTTCGGACCATAATGCGCCTCATTGGGAATTGTATTGGGCTCTCCGCCGTTACGTGACATACTCATCCTGTAAACCACTCTCTGAAGACGCTCCAGAATCATTGGGGAGACATTTCCGCCACCGTTCATACGATCGTCTATTATAAGTGCCTTCTTATCCAGTTGAGTGTAGAATAGTTTAGTGAATATTTCCAGACCTGAGGTTCCCATATCTGGAATATGGATATAGCCGATTTCTCCGTTTGAGGCTTTCTCGACTTTTTCAATGTTAGTCTGTACCCATTCGTAATATGCAAGCCTGCTTTCGTCGGAAACGGTCTTGACATAAATGATGCGAGATTTAGTGCCTTTGGCATCAGGCGAAACAACAAGAGATACCACTTTGTCTGCCTTGCCTACAAGTGCCTGATAAATGTTTTTCAGTTCGCTACAAGAAATACCATTTATAGATTGCACATATTCGCCCACTTTTACATCGCTCTCAGAAAGAGGACTACGCAAAGCCTCACTCCAGTTGGCACCTTTGAAGATCTTTGTAATTTTGAATGCACCGGATTTGTCCTTTGCAAACTCTGCTCCCAAAAGGCCTGTCTTGATACGAGGCAACTCAGGCACATCGCCTGAATTGATGTAGGCATGTCCAACATTTAATTCTCCTATCATCTCACCGATGATATAACTCAAGTCGTGACGGTGTTTAACATAAGGAATAAGTTGTCCATATTTATTGTGAATCTTCTGCCAATCCACACCATGCATATTTTCCACATAGAATCCGTCTCTCATTATTCTCCAGCTTTCATCAAATATCTGTTTCCACTCTGCCTGACGATCGATCATGATCTCCATATCGGAAGTGGGAACGGGATCACCGGGTTTTCCCGGACCGGCGGTATTGATTACATAGAGTTTACCGGCATCCCTGACAAGAACTTTCTTCAGGTCTGAAGTATAGCTGACGGGGGTGCCCTGAAATGCATCACTTGACTTCATGGTCTTGAGATCGAGACTCTTCACGCCAGCCGAGCCCGCTCTTGCCATGGGGCTGCCCATACCACCATAAGAGGTATAATAGAGTTTTCCTCCATCTGCGAAGAGAAGATTGTATCTGCCGGGAGAAAGTGGCAGCGGTGAAATACGCTCAAAGAGTCCGTCCTTATCAATTTTTACTGCAGAAGCCGGCTTACTCTCTTTTTTATCGGAAGGCTTTTCAGCCGAATCAGAGTCAGAAGTGTATTCGTCAGACTTTACTGCAGCAGGATTGGGAGTTTCTTTGGCAAGTGGAAGCACAAACACATAGTCATTAACAGCATAGGAAGTATTCCATTCTACTTGTGAATAAGTGGAACGCAAATTCCTGGAAGAGGTGAAGAAGAGGTATTTGCCATCCTTTGAAAAAACAGGTGATGATGAGCTATACCATTTATCCGTCACCTGGAATGATTTGCCGGTGGCAATCTCGTAAAGGAATACTGCACTGACCTTATTGGGCAACGTAGTAACATAAGCTGCCCAACTGCCATCTTGAGTCAAAGTAAATGAACGTATGCCGCCATGCGTGCCGACAAGGATACGCTTGAGTGCTCCTGTAGATGTGTTCAGCTCATATTTGTCCATCTTATCCGAATTAAAGTAGAGGGTCTTGGAGTCGGGAGACCACTGGAGCCCTGTGAGATAGCCGGAGGTGAAAGAGGTCATTTTACGGGCAGCAGACATATCCGATGAGGGAGCCGTATATACCTGATATTCGCCGTCAGCATCGGAAAGGTACGCAATGGTACTTCCGTCAGGCGACCATATCACATTGCGTTCGTGCGAACCTGGCGAACGGGTGATATTGTAGGTTACACCCTGCTTTGCAGGGAGCGAAAAAATGTCGCCGCGTGCAGTCACCAGCACTCTTTCTCCATCAGGCGAGAGATCATAGGAGCTCATCCTTTTCGACGCATCACCAAGTTCGGTGCGAGCCCATATATTATCACTGGCCAGAGTTATGTTAACTTTGGTGTATGTGCGATCCTTTACAGAGAACTTATAGATATATCCTCCGTTTTCAAAGACAATGTACTCAGTTGAGGCCGAAGGAAATTTGATATCATACTCAGTGAAATCCGTCACCTTTTCGGTCTTCTTTGTCTTTGTGTTGTAAACGAACATATTCATTGTCCTGTCCCTGTCCGAGAGGTAGAATATCTCGTCACCGATCCACATCGGGAAGATGTCCTGGTAGGGATTGTCGGTGATTTTCTCCAATGTGGTAGTACCAACCTTATGGATCCAGATGTCATCTGCCTGACCGCCCTTATAGTATTTCCATGTGCGGAATTCGCGGAACATCCTGTTCATAGCCAAATATTTGCCATCAGGCGAATAAGAACAAAATCCACCCTCTGTGGTAGGCAACTGCCTGGGCACCCCACCATCTAAAGAAACCTGGTAGAGACGCCCTCTAAGGCCTGAAAAGGTGTACCATCTGGTACGGAATATAATCTGACTTCCATCCGGAGTCCAGTTCATCACAATATTGTTGGGCCCCATACGGTCACCCATATTGTCACGATCGAGAGTTGGTGTCCAGGTAAGCCTTACCGGCTCTCCACCCTCCAGAGGCATGGAATAGACCTCCGTATTGCCATCGTACTGGCCTGTAAAGACGATAGTCTTGCCATCGGGAGAAATTTTTGGAAATACCTCATACCCGACATGTGAGGTGAGTCTGGTAGCAGCGCCTCCATCAGCATCCACGCTGTAGAGGTCTCCGGCGTAACTGAATACGATCTTGCCGCCTCCGATTGTAGGGAAACGCAGCAAACGGGCCTGGTTATCTGATGCAGATGATAAAAGCGGAAGCACCAGAATTAATAATGACAATAGTTGTTTTTTCATAAAAAATGATATTTGAATTTAAAGAATATTCAGCGACTGCTCTTTGATCTTTTCCAGTTCGTCCTTCATAATCACTACAATCCTCTGGATCCCGGCATGATTGGCTTTGGACCCAATGGTATTGATCTCGCGCCCCATCTCCTGTGCAATGAATCCCAGCTTGCGCCCCGGATACTCCTCATTGTCGAGAGTTCCCTTGAAATAGCTGCAATGCTGTCGTAGGCGCACCTTTTCCTCATTGATATCAAGTTTCTCTATATAAAAGACCATCTCTTGCTCGAAACGCTCCTGATCTGGCTGCAGTGCAATTTCTTCCAAACGGCTGAAAATACGTTGTCTGATTGTCTCTATCCTCTCATGCTCAAATTGCTCAATCTCATCCAAACACTCTTCAATCTTTGAAACTTTTGAGATCACATCCTCACGCAACACCGCTCCTTCCTTTAAGCGAAAAACATCGAGAGCTTCCGTAGCACTACAAATAGCCTTGAAAAAATCCTCCCAATCCTCTTCTGTAAGTTCAGGAGCTTTGGATTCTACAACATCAGGCATCTTGAGAAGTGCAGGCAGCAAATCCTCTCTATCAAGATCTGACATAGGACCGTCATCAAGTATTGAACAGAGCTGCTTGTAATAACCTAGTAGCACCTGACCGTTTATAGAGCGGGCTGTATTCTCTCCGTTTTGTTCCACGCTGGCAAAAAGGTCTATATTGCCGCGATTGAGACGCTGTATAAGATATTGGCGCACCGCAAGCTCCCTCTCGCGGGGGATTATGGAGGTCTTTATGGTGACATCGGCATTCTTGCCATTTAGAGAGCGGATTTCAATCAAATATTTGTCTTCTGAGATCAGGCATTCCGCTTTGCCGTATCCTGTCATCGAACGTATCATAGTAGAAGTAGTGTAAATTATATCAAAGTAAGCGTTTTTTTCTTATTTTTGCAAGTTAGAGAATGGGATCACTTTCCCTATATTTATTCGCGCTATGGAAGAAATCATTAAAAACGAGACCTCTGACCGCAATCTTAATTTTATTGAAGAGATTATTGAAGCCGACCTGGCCAGCGGTAAACATAAATCAATCGTGACCCGTTTCCCGCCGGAACCCAACGGGTACCTTCATATCGGTCATGCAAAAAGCATCTGCCTGAACTTCGGACTTGCTCTTAAATATGGCGGATATACAAACCTCCGTTTTGATGATACGAACCCTGTCAAAGAGGATGTAGAGTATGTTGACTCCATCAAGGAGGATATCAAATGGCTCGGATTTGAATGGGCTAATGAGCTCTATGCTTCGGATTATTTCGAACAACTCTATGAGTGGGCAATTGTTCTTATCAAAAAAGGCCTGGCATATGTTGATGACCAGACACAAGAAGAAATTCGCGAAACACGAGGCACAATCAGCACTCCCGGAATAGATAGCCCCTGGCGCAACCGTTCTGTGGAGGAAAACCTCCGCCTTTTTGAAGAAATGAGAGAGGGGAAATATGCTGAAGGTGATAAGGTGCTTCGTGCCAAAATAGATATGGCGCACCCCAACATGCTTATGCGCGATCCTCTGATGTATCGTATAATCCACGCATCACACCACCGTACAGGTAACAAGTGGTGCATTTATCCAATGTATGACTATGCACATGGTCAGTGTGACTCAATAGAAAGAATAACTCATTCTATCTGCACTCTTGAGTTTGATGTGCACAGGCCTCTCTATGACTGGTTTATAGAGAAATTAGAAATATTTCCCTCCCGCCAGTATGAATTTGCCCGCCTCAACCTCACCTATACAGTTATGAGTAAACGCAGACTTCTCGAACTGGTAAACAATAATTATGTAGAAGGTTGGGATGATCCTCGTATGCCGACAATCTGTGGACTTCGCCGCAGAGGTTACACTCCCGAAAGCATCCGTCTCTTTGCAGAAAAAGTGGGAGTTGCAAAACGTGACAACGTCATAGACCTCTCACTTCTGGAATGGTGTCTCAGGGATGACCTCAACCGCCGTTCAAATCGCTATATGGCAGTCATCAATCCTGTAAAACTGGTTATTGACAATTGGGAAGAAGGAAAAGTTGAATATTTTGAAGCCCCGATGAATCCGGAATATCCTGATGGTCCTAAACGCAGGATAGCTTTTACAAACGAGATGTATATCGAAAGCGAAGACTTCATGGAAGAGGCTCCTAAGAGGTACCACCGCCTCAAACCTAATGGAGAAGTACGCCTTAAATATTCTTATATCGTCAAATGTGTGGACTATATCAAGAACGAAGCCGGGGAGGTTGTAGAAATTCACTGCACATACGACCCCACCAGCAAGCCTGGTGCAGGGCCATGGCGCTCCGTCAAAGGTACCATACACTGGGTTTCAGTTACCCATTCGGAAAAGATTACCGTCAATCTATTTGACAAGCTCTTCACCGAAGAGCAGATGGGTTCTCTTCCGGAAGGAAAGGACTACAGAGATTATTTAAATCCCGACTCTTTGGTGGTAAAAGAGGCATTTGCCGAATCTGACCTCCTCAAAGACGATTCAGGGATAGCTGTGCAGTTTGAACGTATAGGATACTTTATCGAAGATCCCAAAAACGGAGGTTACAACAAAGCCACCGGTCTAAGGGACTCCTTTAAATTGTAGAATTTGTAGAATATTTGCGGAGGATTTCTACTGTAGAATCACCGTAGAATACCGAAAACAGACCCTGCGGCTCCTGCGCGGGGTCTGCTGTATATGGATCTCCCTTCCGCCAGTAATCATGCTCAGCAGAGGGCTCTGCAAGACCTGCCCAGCCCCAGAAATTGCATCCCGCAATAACTCCTCCTGAAAGATGTGATTGCTTCACCTGTTCAAAAACAAAGCTGTAATAGGCATCACGATGCCCGGTAGTGCTCTCCTTTGAAAAACTATATCCATCACGTGGATATCCGAACTCCTCAATAATAATCGGCTTACCCAGACGCCTTGCTATAGGCAGATGCTCCTCAATATAGTCACGTGACTTGGAGATGGATCGCTCCAAATCCTCTTCAGTAGGGTTAATACGACTCGACCAACCCCAGTTGGTAGGCCAAATATGGATATTGATATAATCGATCTCCGCATATGAATGAATGAGCTCTACCAGGGCCATATCACTTTCACACCCATATTTGCCCTCGCTGCCGGTAGAAATCATATGATTGGGATCAAGACTCCTGATCAGTTGTGCAGTTTCCATTATCCACTCCGCAAAGAGGGTACGATTATCATTTTCTCCCAAGGAGAATGGGCGCGGTTCGTTACATATCTGCCACGAGAAGATAGCAGGATCCTCACTGTAAGGAAGTCCGGTTATACTATTAGTGCGCGAAACTATATCAGCAACAAAGCGCCTAAAAAGTGCTTTGGCCTCTTCGTTGCGCTGGAACCTTACCATATATTCCATATAGGCATCTCCGCCATCAATCAGCGGGATCGGACAGGGAGGCTCACCGGCCCACATCAGGTACTGTCCAAAGCCTCCGCTCCACTCCCATGCGTTGTTTAAATATAGTACCGCAGACATATTGCGCCTACCTAATTCCACCATGAGATAGTCTAGTGCACGGAGCAGTGTCTCATCATACTCTCCTGGAGCCTTCTGTAACGTAGGTTCCACCTTGGAGTGAGTTCCGTCAGGACCCTCGGCCCCCACCAGTATTCTAAGATTATTTACTCCCAGAGCATGAAGGGTATCCAATTCGCGGTGAAGTCGTTCCCGGTCGCCTCCCTCTCCTTCAGAAGCGAGTATCACACCATACCATAAGTTTGTTCCTATAAAGTAGTATGGCTCAGTGCCAACATAGGCCGGCGGATATATCTGCCCATCTCGTACATGCCAATACCCACTGCACTCCTCCGAAGAATTACAACTGCAAAAAAGCGTCATCAGCAATAAAAGTGCACTCAGTACCTCTATGCGTGAAATATGAAAAAGTAGTCTCATTGTCTCTCTTCCTCAAAGCATCCGCCTACGGCGGAAAATGAAAAGTACTATGAAAACAACCGTCAACATCAGGCAGCCCAGAAGTAGAATATCCCAAAGACCGCCGATCAGAGGCAATTTGATATTCATTCCGTAGATACTTGCAATAAGAGTCGGAGGCATCAATAGCAACGATACCAGAGTAAAAATTTTCATTATTTTATTCTGCTCGAGATTGATGAGACCTAGCACTGTATTCTGCAGATATTCGAGGCGTTCGAAACTAAAGTTTGTGTGGTTTATTAGCGAAGCAACGTCTTTTAGAAGGATATTCAGTTTATTAGTAATACTGTCGGGGGATTTTTCGCTTTTAAGGATACTTGAGAGCATACGCTGTTTATCCACAATATTCTCTCGTACCATCATTGTGTTTTCCTGTAATTGGTTGATATCCAGAAGAAATTCCTCCCCTACATCTTCTCCCAGACTTACCCTTTTGCTATACTGTGCAATCTCTTTCGACATCAACTCGATCATATCCGCATCAAGGTCAATCCTATTTTCGAGGATCCCGATAAGAATGTGGTAACCGGTTGGATAAATGCGCGGGTTAGCGATTATTCGCCTCTGAATATCAGTAAAGCTACGCAAGGGTACCTGACGTATTGAGGTGATAGTATCGTCAGTTAAGATAAACGATACCGACTCCATGCTATAGTTCTCCGGTCCCGGGATCAGGAAATCGGTGTTAATAAATATGTTAGCGTCAGTCTCTGAATAACGGGATGAACTCTCAATCTCCTCCGCCTGGGCTCGGCTCTGAAGATTGGTATTGAGGAAATGTTCCACAGAACGTTTTTCCTCACCTGTTGGATCGAAAAGATCAATCCAAAGAACATCCTCTTGGAGGAGGCTCTTCAAGATATCGGTATTATCCGAGGTGGCTATCTGTTCATTTGATTTGTAAAAAATTCCAATCATTGTCTCAAGTGTTGGCTGGTGGATGTTTCCGTGAACAAAAACGGGGCTACAGCCAGTTGACTCGGGGGTTCAGTTTTTCCAAAGCGACCCTCCAGAACTCGGTAAGGCCGGCACGCTTATCGCTGTCAAGATCAAACGAAATGTTTGACTTGAGGTAGTTTTCGGCATACTCTTCGGAAAACTGATGACAATGTTTTTTTATGGCATCACCGATATTGTCAGTCCCATAACGGAGAGCCTCATTGAACTTTTTCACAAAGTCCTGCCCAAGCGGCTTGTTAGAGGTCCAGCAGGCAAAAACAAAAGGTTTGCCGGTGAAATCAATCCATTCGCGTGCCAGATCATATGAATATTTAAAACGCTCTCTTTCAGCAAGAGCCTTGTCACCTATCAGCAAATAACTCTGAGCAGGATCTACCCCCTCTGCTTCATAGTCAAATTGCAGGAATTCCGGGTTGATGTGCCAGTAATCACGGCAAAGCACTCTGGTCAGAAGCTGAGATGTACGGGAGTCGCCATCCATCTTGATATGGCAGATTTCATTAAGCGGAACACCCGAACAGAGCAGCACGCTTGCAACATTATCCGTGGCACCTATACAGTAATCCGATATAATGTGTGCATCAGGCAGTGAGGGAATTATTGCTACGGGGACAATTCCAACATCACTACGGTCAGAAAGTAAATTCTCAGCCGACTCTGCAGGAGTGCAAAAATCCATTACAATTTCGTCCACGATCGGAGAACTTTCCAGACCATAGATAAAGGGAATTGTATTGAGATATTTTATTGCTGATACTCTGACCATTTTACAAAAGTAATAAAATTATCTTGTTTTGACTCTGAAAATCCACATTCCAAAGAAAGTGATCAGACCATTGACAATCAGCAGTGTAAATCCCAGGTCAAATCCGAAGAATCTCTTGCCAATTGTATTGACAATAAAACAAATCACAGGAGCTGCAATTGCAATCCATGGCACTGCACGGTCACGCACCTGATACTTTGTCAGAATACCAAAGAAAAATATTCCTAAAAGGGGACCGTAAGTGTATGATGCTAGTTTGTAGAGAAGATTGATTACAGCATCATTACTTACCAGATAAAGCACCACGATAATTATAAGGAACACGAATCCCACTCCCGCATGCACTAATTTACGTATCTTCTCTTTGCGTGGCTCTGAAAGGTCAGTACGAGTCTTAAATTTAAGAAAATCAACGCAGAAAGAGGTTGTGAGTGAAGTCATCGCCGCTCCCGCACTCGGATATGATGCAGAAATGAGGCCTATAAGAAAGAAGACACCGGCCCCTATACCAAAATACCGGCTTGCAATCATCGGGAATAGTTCGTCTGTTTTGTTAATGCCGAGTGCCTCAAAACCGCCGAGGTGTTGTGCATAAAGGCATAGGAGAGCACCCATAAGCACAAAGAAGTAATTTACCACAACGATTATGATGGATGTGGTGTACATATTCTTTTGTGCTGCCTTGATATCCTTACAAGCAAGATTTTTCTGCATCATTGATTGGTCGAGACCTGTCATTGCAATTGTCACAAAAATACCGGATATAAACTGTTTTACGGCATTGGTGCCATGACTCCAGTCCCAATCAAACCAAGCAGTGAAAGGACGACCGTAGCCTACTGCATCAGGATTGGTATTGATAGTACCGGCTACGTTCGAGAATAACTGGCCGAAAGTCAAGCCCATGTTTTTGCCTATATAATAAATTGTCAAACCGACAGCAATCAACATAAAAGTAGTTTGCAGCACATCAGTCCAGATAATGGTCTTGACACCTCCCTTAAAGGTGTAAAAATAGAGCAGAATAAGGAATATCGCTGCAATAAGTATAAATACCGTAAGGGGAGAAGTAGCGTCCACCATGCTTCGCGGAATAAAAGTGAAGAATACCACAATTACCACGAAAATCCTCAATGCAGCTCCCAAAACGCGGGAAACCATAAATACTGTGGTACCTGTCTTATGCGACCTGCTGCCAAATCTATCTCCAAGATAGGTGTAGATGGAGGTAAGATTCATCTTATAATAAAGAGGAAGCAGCACTTTTGCTATCACAATGTAGCCCACAAAAAAACCAAGTACCAAAGGCATATAGAAGAAATTCTGCACCCAGACATTGCCCGGAACAGAAATAAATGTTACTCCGGAAATGGATGCGCCTATCATACCATACGCCACAATAGGCCATGGGGCTTTTCTGTCACCGGAGAAAAACGAACTGGAACCCGCTTTTCTACTGGTCACCCAGGAGATGATAAACAACAATAAAGTATATGCGGCAAAGGCTACTAGAAAGAGTACAAAAGGAAATTCATGTCTCATAATTGTCTGAAATCGTTAAGGTTTGAAAACTTGTCGGGTCTCTATGGAACGGCCCAGAGTCAGTTCATCTGTATACTCCAGGTCGTCTCCGAATCCTACTCCGCGGGCAATAGCAGTAACTGTTACCGGCAAAGAGGATATTTGTTTGTATATATAAAAAGAAGTAGTCTCACCCTCCATACCTGTACTGAGGGCCAGCACCACTTCCTTAATACCATGTTCGCGGATTCTTTCCACTAACGGAGAAATCGCCAGGTCTCCCGGCCCTATGCCATCCATAGGAGAGATGATGCCTCCCAGAATATGATAGAGTCCATTGTAACATCCGGTGTTTTCTATGCTGATAACATCACGAAGCGATTCCACGACACATACAATAGTTCGATCACGGTGCTTATCGGAGCAATAGGGGCAGATACCGTCATCTGATATCATACGGCAGAGCGGACAATAGCATATCTGACTTTTGAGAGATATGAAAGATTCCGAAAAGCGTGTAACATTCTCCATAGGTTGTCTGAGCAGGTGCAGTGCCAATCTGAGGGCAGTCTTACGACCTATACCGGGAAGAGAAGCGAACTGCTCTACCGCATCGTCCAGAAGTTTGGATGAATAGTTACCCTTATACATTCATTATCCCTGTTTTGAGGCAAGATAGGCATCAACAGCCTTCCTCACCGAACCATGTTTAAGAAGAAGTGATTGCGCAAATTCATAGTTGTCAATCTTGGTCTCATCCATAATCATCCTTGTACCGCGGTCCACTAACTTCGCATTAGAGAGCTGCATATCTACCATCTTGTTGCCTTTCACATGGCCCATACGGATCATGACGGAAGTTGAGATCATATTGAGGATAAGTTTCTGTGCAGTGCCGGCTTTCATACGAGTGCTCCCTGTAACAAACTCAGGACCTACGACAGCTACTATAGGAATCTCGGCCTCTTCAGATACTGGAGCGCCGGGGTTGCATGTTATGCAGGCGGTCAGAAGACCTCTGCTGCGGGCTTCACGGATAGCACCTATTACATAAGGAGTCGTTCCGGAAGCAGCAATGCCTATAACCACATCATTGACGGTAACTCCGTAGGGCTGCATATCATCCCAACCGGCTTTAAAACTATCTTCCGCCGCCTCTACAGCAAAACGTATCGCCTTGTCTCCTCCGGCAATAAGTCCGATGAAGAGATCTAAGGGGGCTCCGTAGGTAGGTGGGATTTCTGATGCATCAAGGATGCCCAAACGGCCACTCGTACCAGCTCCCAGATAAAACACCCTGCCACCCTTTTTCATCCTTTCTACGATACCCTCGACTAGTCTCTCAATATTTGGAATGCAACTTTCGACTGCAATGGGTACTTTATGATCCTCACGATTCATATTTTCCAATAACTCACGTGTCGACATTTGTTCCAGATTGGTATAGTGTGACGACTGCTCGGTAACTCTCATCTCTTTATTTTCTCTTTTATTGTTCTTTGTGATACTGAATAAGACCATCAATGGGACTCTTTAGCACCTTGCCCATCTTCATTCCGGCCGAAGTAACCGCCTTTTCGAGCAACTCCTTGTAGTAGAATGCAATAGAACCCACAAAATTGACAGGATATTTGCGAAATTCGTAATGTATGATATTTCTCTTTAGAAATTCCTCGAAACTACTCTTAATCAAAGATGCAATATGAGGATGGTTGCGGAACTCATAAATGAAGGGCGAGAATGAGGCCAAAAAGCGGCTGGGAAGCTGCTCACGATAGACCTTCTGTACTATAGCCGGATAATCGAGATTATACCTCTTTATAAATTCCTCCTCAATAGGCTTGGGAAGAAGACCTTTAATGAAATCTGAAATGAGTCTTTTGCCAAGATAAGCACCTGAAGCCTCATCGCCGAGGATAAAACCACCCGCACGAACATTTTTGACAATATCTTCACCGTCATAGAAACAACTGTTAGAACCGGTACCTAAAATACAGGCAATACCGCTGTTGTGTCCGCAAAGGGCTCGTGCCGCTGCCAATACGTCCGATGCTGTAAAACACTCGGACTCGGGGAACACGGTTTTAAAACATCTGTTTAGCTTTTCGAGAATTTCATCTCCTACAACTCCCGCTCCATAAAACCAAATCTTATCCACATCCTCTCCTGTGACATTCTTACCTACAACGGGCAACAGGTGCTCCTTGAAGATGGCTATAATGCGTTCATCCTCCATAAAAACGGGGTTAATACCTTCGGTGGAAATGGATTTAACCTCACCGCTGTTAAAAATTGCTCTCCAGTCAACCTTGGTAGAGCCACTATCTGCTATCAGTTGCATATGTATAACAATATTTACGGTTGAAACAAAACACAAAAGTAACCATAATAATCGAAACTCAAACAAAAAACAGCCTATGGCTAATAGATGAGTATGCCCGCCACAGCAGCTATTATCAATAGAAGTATAGGATTGAACTTTTTCCAGATTGCAACGAAACTCACCGCAAATATCACGATACTCACCCAATCCACAAATGTCTCCCTGTTGAGAAACATCAGAGCTGCAGCGCCGATCATTCCTGTCATCACCGGTCTCATCCACGAAAGAGCGCTTTTGACGATGTAGTTGTCGTGGAGCCGGCGATAAAAGATGGTAATTACCGTCATTATAGTCAGAGGCGGCAGACATACTGCAAATGTGGCCAAAAGCGACCCCCAAACATTGCCTGTTACAGCATAACCCACATAAGTAGCGCAGTTGATGGCAATCGGACCCGGAGTCATTTGCGATATAGCTACTATATCGGCAAGTTCCAGTGCCGTAAGCCAATTATTACGCACTACAATCTCATTCTGTATAAGCGAAATCATCGCATATCCGCCTCCGAAACCGAAAAATCCTATTTTAAGATAGGAAAGAAAGAGTTGAAGGTAGATCATTGCTTCACCTCCCCTCTCTTTTTGCCGCTAATTGCGGCTAAAACTCCAACTGCTGCTCCCGCCAAAAGAAACCATATCGGTGAAATGCCGGTCAACCACACAACAACGGCAATACTAATCGCCAAGGCAATGAAATACCATCTGAGCCCCTTCATCATATTAATGAAAGGAACCGCTATCATTGCAATAACCGCCGGCCTGATACCTTTAAAAGCCGCCTCAACAACCGGATTTGTGCTGAATCCGCTCAAATAGATAGCAATAAGCAGAATAATAACAAAAGGTGATATCGAGACACCGATAACAGATACCAAAGAGCCCCACCAGCCTTTCATCTTGTAGCCTACAAATACGGCAGTATTGAGAGCAAAAGGTCCCGGAGCCGACTGTGCAAGGGTAAACTGGTTGTAAAAATCCTCTCTGTCAAACCATTTCTTACGGTCGACAACCTCCCTTTCTATCATCGGGATCATCGCATACCCGCTACCGAATGTAAAGGTACCTAGTTTAAAGAATGTCCAAAATAATTCCCAAAGCATTGCGGGCACAAAGATATCAAAAGAAATAAGATAAAATCAGCCCTCGATTGACTTTTACCTTTCACTTGGCATCAAACCGATGGATGAGTGGGCTATTTTTTCGCATTAAAGATGAAACCCTTATCCAAATGGTATGAAACCTTTCTTCAGTTCTTCCATCTGTTCAGATGTCAGCCCGACAGGCGTAAAACCCATTGCACGAGCTCTCACATATATCTGTGCCGACTTGTTGAGAATATCGATCATATCAAATGCCTCAACGGGGTCCTTTCCCACTGCGAGCACACCATGCTTCTCCCAAAGAACTACATCATGAGAGCGCAACTGCTCAAGAGTGCTCTCTGCCAATTGTTGTGATCCTGGAAGCGCATAAGGCACTATTCCCAGCCCTCTGGGACAGAAAATATAGGTCTCGGGAATCAGACTGCGCAAGAGAGTACCCAGCACATCTTTTTCCAGAAAGGGCGCGTGGTGGGACATTGCTACAAGTTCTGTCGGATGTGTATGCATCACTGCCTTGCAGGGAGAGCCGCTTTGCAGGAAATAATTATGTATGGCGAGATGCGAAGGAAGTTCGGAAGTAGGTCTTACCGGCCTCTCTGCTAAAATCACATAGTGGCGTCCGTCATCGCAGATGCGTATCACCGCCATATTGGCCATAGGATCCGAAGCCACATCGCGCATACGCGTTCCTGTACCGGTCACCAGCAACAATGCACCTGCAAGAGCCGGTACATCCACTCCCCCATCCAATTCCACCGAAAGCGGAGAAATACCTTCAAATAGCCTCTTATACTGTGATACGTTGCAAGAAATATTGCCTCCATTTCGTTCCGCCCAACCCTTCTCCCACAAATATCTCGCAGCCTCCGCCATCATACGGATAACACTGTTAAAATTCTTTTTCATGATAAACGATATTTTGTTTGTGTAAAGATAGGAAAAATCTGTTTGCATAATGAGATGGTTTTGGTAAAAAAACAGATAGTAACATTTTGTCTCTACCTTTATCGAACAATTACATCTATCATAAGGTATTTTTATTTTCTAATTTAGAATTATTCTATTGTAGAATTGAAAGTTTTATTTAAATTTGCATAAAATAAGGTTATGATTGTAGTTGATAGAAATAAATGTCCTCATGATCATCGTTGTCCGTTGATTGAGATATGTCCTGAAGGTGCAATTTCTCAAGGTGACGACGGATATCCGATTATTGATTATTATTTGTGCATTGAATGTGGAATATGCATTAGAAGGTGTCCAATGAGGGCAATTAAACAATTGAACTAAGTAAGATTGATATTATAACTTTTAATATATGTAATTAATAACTTAAAAATAAATGATTATGGCTGCAAAATTTTTTAAATGTACTATTTGTGGTAATGTTGTAGGGAAAGTGGTTGATTCGGGAGTTCCCGTATTTTGCTGCGGAAAACCAATGGAAAAGCTTATTGCCCATACCGAGGATGCCGGCGGTGAGAAACACGTACCTGTGGTAACTAAGTTGGATGATTGTACAATTAAGGTAGAAGTAGGTAGCGTACCTCATCCCATGTTGCCTGAGCATCATATTGCCTTTATCTATTTAGAGACTGATAATGGCGGAGCCCGTGTTGGCCTGCCCCACGATGGAAAACCCGAAGCGGAGTTCTGCACCTGCTCAGGAAAACCTGTTGCAGTTTATGAATATTGCAACCTGCACGGACTTTGGAAAAAAGAGCTTTAAGATAGCAAGACCCGTAGAGCAGTATTATATCTGCATTAAAGAGGAATGAGGTGTTCAATTGAGCACCTCATTTGCTTTTTAGTATCCTATATTTTCAACTTTAATCCCATTTTTCCAAAGAGCCAGGTCAAAAACAAGCAAAGGAGCGAGAAACAGATGCAGTTGATGATGCCCACTATTCCATCATTCATCCATGCAGGGGTTGAAAAACCGAAGATGGTCATAAGGCTGTAGAGGAGATGCGGCATAATATAACAGGTGAGTGTTGAAGTGCCGGCAGGCCTCAGGAAGCTGAGCCATCCTGCCTTCCCTATCGTTACAAGCCAACTCAGGAGAGCGTACATCCCCACAGCAATAGCCGAGGAGACGAGTACCCAAGGGAGGGAGCCGCCAATCTTATCTATAATCCACCATTGGCGGGTTAGCCAAGTTGCCAGCAATAGCACGATGACCGCAACTATAGCAGCCAGAGCTTTGGTAAAAGCCTTTTTTCGATCCAATTTCATTGAAATAACCGAGAGCATCACTCCACTCATCGTCAAGAGCTGAGTGTGACCGTTACCTACGTGTAGTGCGTCAGTAAAGTCACCCAGAAAATTGATTTTAGGCAGACCGAATAACAATCTGCTCCCTGAAGTAGAAATTCCCTCGCGAAGAGGTGTAAGGAGCATATTGACCAGTAGAAGGGCACCCCAGACAGCCACTATATATTTCAGACGGGCGCGGGTAAAGAGATAAGTCAGCGCGCAGAAAAGATAACTCCATCCGATAAGCCCCAGAATACCCCACCAGCGTGCGCTCAGGTAACCTCCTTTAGGATCCTTAAAGACGAAGGCCAGAAATAGCAGTAGTGCCACTCCGGCTATTTGAAACCATTTGTTCGACTTGTAGTTCCAAATGAGAAAAAAGGCTACAAGCAGAAATAGCTTGTATATGGTATTAGAAAGAAGAGCGTCAGGCGACATGCCGCTCTCTGTGTTTACCAGAAACACACCCATAACTATAAGGGCCAGTGACCTGGTAAAAATGTGACTTAAAATACTCATAGTGCTTTTCCCCTTTGCATCACGCCCTTCCAGGGCGTAAGGAATGGACATTCCCACCACAAAGAGGAAACAGGGGAAAACTATATCGGAGAGGCCCAGAAAGTCCTCTCCTACCGCAGCATGTCCAAGCCAGCGAGGGTAAGACGTTATGCGCCAAAGGTCGTTAACAAAGACCATCAGCACCATAACCATTGCCCTAAGGAGATCAATAGCATGATTGCGCCTTGAGAAATATTGTTGTTCCATAATAGAATTGTCACGATTTTCCCTCCAAAGATACAAAAAAGGGATGACTAAAAGCCATCCCCTTGACGTAGCCCCAACGAGATTCGAACTCGTGTTTCAACCTTGAGAGAGTTGCGACCTAACCAACTAGTCGATAGGGCCATTTGTTAACGGACTGCAAAGATAGTTTTATTTTTGAAAATTCCAATATTTCCCCCTCGTTTTAACAAAAATACGGGCAGCCGCAGGCCGCCCGTACACAAATAAAACTTCCATTTTTGACGATTAATTACCGAAATCGTCATAAAGTATAGACTCCGGCTCAACTCCCAGACTGTCAAGAAGACCATTGACCGACTGAACCATCATCGGAGGACCACACATAAAGTAGAGGATATCCTCGGGAGCTTCGTGGTTCTTGAGATAGGTATCATAAAGCACAGAGTGTACAAATCCCGGAACATAAGGAACCCCTGCTGCATCTGCCTCAGGATCGGGACGATCAAGGGCAAGATTGAACTTAAAGTTAGGGAATTCTTTTTCGAGGGCCTTGTAGTCCTCAAGATAAAAAGCTTCTTTCAGGCTACGTGCACCGTAGAAAAAGTTAACCTTACGGGTAGTCTTTTCAGTCTTGAATAGATGCATAATATGACTACGCATAGGGGCCATACCGGCACCACCACCAATAAACACGAATTCTTGATCATCTGTGACATCATCAGGCACAAAGAATTCTCCGTATGGCCCTGAGATCATCACCTTGTCACCCGGTTTAAGAGAGAAAATATAGGAAGAGCAGACGCCCGGATTGACATTTTCAAACTTACCTGTCTCACGGTTAAAAGGAGGGGTAGCAATACGCACATTAAGCTTGATGATATTCCCCTCTGCAGGATAGGTAGCCATTGAATATGCCCTCAAAGTCTCTTCGGAATTGACCATCTTAAGATCAAATAATCCCATATTCTTCCAATCATCGCGATACTTTTCATCTATCTCAAAATCGCTGTAGTTAAGTGTCATTTCTGGCACATCCACTTGAATATAGCCACCGGAACGGAAATTAAGATCCTCCCCTTCGGGAAGTTTGACGCAAAATTCTTTAATAAAGGTGGCCACGTTGTCGTTAGAAACAACCTCACACTCCCACTTCTTAACGCTAAGTGTAGACTCAGGCACGACAATCTTTAGGTTGTCCTTTACCTTGACCTGGCAACCGAGACGCCAGTTGTTCAATATCTGCTTTCGGGTAAAGAAGCCCACCTCAGTAGGGAGAATTGTGCCGCCTCCTTCAAGCACACGACATTTGCACTCTCCACAAGTACCCTTTGCCCCACAGGCTGAAGGCAGAAATATCTTCTCATTGGCGAGAGTCGCTAGTAGAGAATTTCCCTGCGGAACAGAAATCTCCTTACTTCCATTATTAATATCAATAATGACATTGCCCGAAGGGGTAAGTTTAGCCTTAATATAAAGCAACAAAGCGACAAGCGGCAAGATAAGTGCCAGAGCGGCAATAACGGTAATAATAAATACGTTTACATCCATACTTGCTTCCTCCTACAATTTGATGCCCATGAAACTCATAAAGGCTATACCCATTAGACCGGTGATGATGAATGATATGCCAAGACCCTTGAGGGGTTTCGGAACATTGGAATAAGCAAGTTTCTCCCTTATGGCTGCTATTGCCACTATAGCGATGAACCAACCGAATCCCGAACCGAGACCGAAAGAGAAGGCTTCACCCACATTTGCAAAGCCTCGCTCCTGCATAAAGAGCGAACCACCGAGGATTGCGCAGTTTACAGCAATCAGAGGAAGGAAAATACCCAATGAAGAGTAAAGCGCAGGGCTGAATTTTTCTACAACCATCTCCACGATCTGCACAATTGAGGCGATAACCGCAATAAATACTATGTAACTGAGGAAACTCAGATCTATTGATGCATAATCAGGATTGATCCAGGTAAGAGCAGCCGGTTCGAGCAGATACTTATTTAACCAATAGTTGATCGGAAGGGTTACAACAAGCACAAACAGCACCGCAATTCCAAGGCCGGTAGCTGTCTTCACACTCTTTGAAACGGCAAGGTAAGAACACAT
>JAAYDZ010000043.1 GCA_012728975.1 Bacteroidales bacterium | reverse complement strand
TGGTGCTGATGATCGTCGCCTTCTTTTTCAAGGAGACGATTTTCGGTAACATCATATTTGCGCCCCTGACATCTGATTTCTGTCTCTATCGATGGTTGGATGCCCTGCTTGTCCTTATGGGCTCGGAACCGATAGGGGAGTTTTCGATTGAGCTGATAAACATTGAGATGGCAGCTCAGTTTTTCACTCATATCAGGGTATCACTCTATGTCGCATTGATTGTAGCGATGCCTTTTATCTTTTACCAAATATGGACATTTGTGCGCCCTGCACTCTACGACAATGAAAAAAGGGTTATAAGGCGTGCATTTGGATTTGCGGGGATTCTTTTTTATGTTGGAATTGCAGTCGGATACCTACTGGTTTTTCCTCTGACTGTGAGATTTCTCGGCACATATCAGGTCTCTCCCGATGTCCCCAATCAGATATCCCTCAATTCCTATATCGGGATGTTTGTCTCGTTGATCCTGATTATGGGTGTCGTTTTTGAAATGCCGGCACTTGCGGCAGTACTTTCCAAACTTGGAATCATAACAAAAGAGTTTCTTAAGAAATACCGTAAACATGCCCTGGTGATACTTCTCATTCTTGCGGCACTTATAACTCCTTCCGGAGATGCAGTGACGATGTTATTTGTGGCAATTCCACTCTATTTTCTTTATGAGGTTAGTATTCTGGTCTGCAGGTCAGGCAAATCCGATGAGGATGAAATTGCGGCAGATGCCCCGGGAGGTGAAGAGTGATATCGATTAGCGATCTTACTGTTTCATACGGAGGATTCACTCTTCTGGACAGTATCAATTTTCACATAAGTGACAAGGAGAAAATAGGTCTTGTCGGCAAGAACGGAGCAGGCAAATCTACCATTCTCAAACTTATTATGGGCATCCAGTCTCCTACGTCGGGAAAGGTTTCGATGCCTGCTGATCGAAAGGTAGGATATCTTCCCCAGATCATGAAGCATGCCCGCGGAAAAAGCGTTATTGACGAGGCTATGACAGCATTTGCAGAGCACAATGAGCTCGATATGCGTATGGACCGGATATCGCACGAGCTGGCAAACCGCACCGACTACGAATCGGAAGAGTATCATAAATTGATAGTCGAGTTAAATGATATAACAGATCGACTCAGGATCTATCCCCCGGAATCCCCCCGTGTACAGGCAGAGAAAATCTTGATCGGACTCGGTTTTCGCCAAGGTGAACTCGACAGAATGACAAGCACATTCAGTCATGGCTGGAACATGCGAATTGAGTTGGCAAAAATCCTCCTGCAAAATCCCGACATACTGTTGTTGGACGAGCCTACAAACCACCTCGACATCGAATCTATCCAGTGGCTTGAAGAGTATCTGAAGAGCTTTTCAGGCGCAATGGTGCTGATATCCCACGACCGAAGGTTCCTCGATAATTGTACAAATCGCACTGTAGAGGTTATGCTGGGTAAAATCCATGACTATAAAGTACCCTATTCCCAATTTGTGGAGTTGCGAAAGGAGAGAATTGCCCAGCAACGTGCTGCATATGAAAACCAGCAGCGCATGATAGAGAAGACGGAGGAGTTCATTGAAAAATTTCGCTATAAACCCACAAAGAGCAACCAGGTACAATCCAGAATCAAACAATTGGAAAAACTCGAGCGTATCGAGATAGATGAGGAAGATCTGAGCACAATTACCGTCAGGTTTCCATCTGCGCCGCGTTCTGGGGATGTAGTTTTTTCGGTCAAGGATGCCACTATAGGCTATTCCAAACCTAAGAAGAAGATTGTGTTGCGCAGAGCTAATATGACCATTAGAAGAGGGGAGAAAGTGGCCTTTGTGGGGCGAAACGGAGAGGGAAAGACCACAGTTATGCGTCTGCTCACAGGGCAGCTTCAGCCTTTCGAAGGTGAAGCGGTGGTTGGGTACAATGTGAAGACCGGCTATTTTGCACAGAACCAGGAGGATCTACTCGATAAGAAAGATACTGTTTACGGTACTTTGGATAAGGTCGCAGTGGGAGAGGTAAGGACCAGGCTGCGCGATATTCTTGGTGCTTTCCTCTTCAGAGGTGAAGATATAGATAAGAAGGTAGCGGTGCTAAGCGGAGGAGAACGATCACGGTTGGCCATGGCGAAACTCATTCTGCACCCTTACAACCTGCTGGCGCTGGACGAGCCCACCAACCATATGGACCTTCGTTCGAAGGATGTGCTAAAACAAGCACTGCAGAAGTATGATGGGACTCTGATTATAGTGTCGCACGACCGAGATTTCCTCGATGGATTGGTGGAGAAGATCTATGAGTTTGCCGACGGGCAGGTGAAGGAGCACCTAGGTGGAGTGGATGATTTCCTCTATCGAAAGAAGATAAGTTCGCTCAGGGAGATAGAAATCAAAAAGCAACCCCCTTCCCAGGCTGCACCCGAACCTAAAAAGGAAAAAACATCCACATACGAGGAACAGAAATACCTCTCGAGAGAGGAGCGCAAAATGAAAAACCGCCAGCAACGGCTGGAAAATGAAATATCATCTCTGGAAGAAGAGATCTATGAAGTTGAAAAAATCCTATCATCACCCTCTCCGGAGGATGATATAGTGGATCTTACACATAAGTATCATGACCTCAAATTAAATCTTGAGAGTAAAATGGATGAATGGGCATCCCTAACAATATATTAAGACAATGGAAGAAAAGAAGCAACACTATCTCTTCGGTATGCACCCTGTACAAGAGGCAATAAAAACAGGTAGAAAGTTTGAAAAGATTCTATTCAAGCAGGGACTTGAAGGCGATAGATTCAGGGCACTCTTTGACCTGGTAAAACAAAACGAGATTCCTTTTCAGTTTGTACCGGGTGAAAAGATGAACAAAATACATCGCGGCTCTCATCAGGGTGTTATCGGCTATATGTCGCAAATTGACTATCTGCCATTTGAGGATGTTGTCGAAAAAGCACTTGCAGAGACCTCCAGCCCCATATTCCTTATGCTGGATGGAGTAAGTGACGTGCGCAATTTCGGTGCGATAGTAAGAAGTGCGGAATGTGCCGGAGTAAGTGGTGTTATACTTCCAGCCAAAGGAGGAGCAGCCATAAATGCAGATGCTATTAAAACATCAGCCGGAGCTCTCCTAAGAGTGCCCGTCAGCAGAACTCCTAACCTGCGTATTCCATTGTATTATCTGATTGATGCCGGTTTTCAGGTTGTGGGTGCAACAGAAAAGGCCGGCGGGTCCATCTACGATGTAGATTTCACTCAGCCGACCGTAATCGTTATGGGTTCAGAAGGTAAGGGTATTTCCGACTCCGTACTTTCGCTCTGTAATGTTCAGGCAGCGATTCCAATGTCAGGTAAGATCGGTTCCCTCAATGTTTCCGTGGCTACTGCCATAGTGCTTTTCGAAGCAGTAAGGCAGCGGATTCCATGATTTTAACTAGTCAATTCGGCGAAGACTTGATCCGCGGCTAATCTCCGATGTGATGCTTATTGACTTATCTGTCCTGTAGGTACAGGAAGATGCTCCTGAGCACTCTACATCAAGACTCCTTGTCACGTAAATGCTTGCCTTAGATGCGCCTGAAAGGTCTAGTTCTACATCTTTGGCGGTCAATTTGTCTGCTACTATACTGCAGACGCCGCTTCCTTCGATAGCTATCTCATCAACAATACCGGAGAGGATAGCTTTGGATGCACCACTGCACTCAAGATCTACCTTTTCAAATTCTCCCTCCACTTCAGCTTTTGATGCGCCGGAAATCTCAATATCAAGGTCATCTGTCGTGAGGTTAGCATAGATTTTGCTAGCTCCGGATACTTTTACGTCGGCATCGACAAAGTCTCCTTTAAACTCTCTGATGGTGGAGGCTCCGCTTACATTAATAAGAGCATCCTTTGCAATAACATTC
This sequence comes from Bacteroidales bacterium, assembly GCA_012728975.1. Taxonomy (GTDB): domain Bacteria; phylum Bacteroidota; class Bacteroidia; order Bacteroidales; family UBA932; genus Cacconaster. The sequence goes on along the minus strand of JAAYDZ010000043.1, from coordinate 36,793 downwards.
AATCCATAGACTAAACTGGCACCGCTAAGTTTCATCACAAATCTCTCATTTCCGCAATCAAATGTATCAGCTGTATTGAATTTGGATGCTCCGGAAAGCGTAAGTTTGTTGAGTACCGGCATTGTGATCGTTGCTTTTGCTATTTTGTTCTCGTTTCTTAAAACTCTTTTGGTGGGATTGTCCAGTCCTATGTAAAGAGTTCCTTTGGAATTCTTTACAGAGAGATATTTCTCAAGATCGTCACTGATCGTAATGACAATAGAATAGTTGTTGTCCTGTACGACCTCTACATCAAACCAATGAGAGATGTCCAGCCCCTCGAAATCTCGATAGTCAAAACTCTTTACTGTTTGTGCGCCGCTTGTAAGCACAAAGCCCATAATTGCGGCAAATGTTAGGATAAAACGTTTCATGTTAGTTGTTTTTATTGTTCTTATTATTATTCAGTTGTAAATTGTGGATATCTCAATTAACGATCGATGCAACGTATTTTCGAAGTTCAATCACACTTTCCACCCTTTTATTGTAGTATTCTTTGAGTACTTCTGCCTTTTCTTGTTCGCTCATCTCTTCAGGAAGGACTTCCAAAAGGGGGACATGTTCTAATGTAATACTCTCCAAAGTGTTGAAATGTTCGCTCACTCCATTCTCGGGGTCATAAGCTGTGAGAGAATAGAGATATTCGTAACTTTCTCTGACCACATCCATATAGGCGCTGTAGATCTCCTGCGGATCTTCCATTGCAGCCACAGTCTCGGAGAAACTCACCTTACTTGCATTCAGACTTTTAATAAGCAAATTAGCGCCAAAAATCAGCATTATCGATGCGGCAACAGGGAAGAGTACCGCTTTCCAAAATATCCGTTTACGTGGAGTATTTCTGCGGAATTCAACCCTCTTCGGGGGATTGGCTTTCTCCATAAACCTTTCGAAATGGCCCTCTGCAGGTTCCATATCGTCAAGAATATTCCTGATGTTGTCTAATTCTTTCATTGTTGCAATATTTTTAATAGTGTTGCCTTTCCTCTGCTTACCTGGGAACGTATTGTCACTTCTTTCTGCCCTGTGATCTGGGCAATCTCCTGATAATCCATTCCCTCGAAAAGTGAGAGTGTCAATACCAGTCTATAAGGATCTTTCATCGTTTCCAAAGCCTCTTTGACACGTTTAACCTCTTTCTTTGTGGAAAGTGCTATCTCCGTACTCTCTTCGGCGGAAAGGCTTTCCGGTTCTTCATAGCTATCTTTGAAAATGCGCTCCCTTTTGATAACCCTCAATCTGTCAATTGACCTTCTGATGCAGGTGCGTATAAGCCAGGCAGAGACTTGGGCAGGTTCAGCGGGAGGATCTTCCATTTGCAGAAAACGAAGAAGCGTGTCATGCATTATCTCTTCTGCGTCAGCACCGTTGCCTACTATTCTGTAACTAGCGTTGAAAAGCCGCCTGTAGTGAGTGTCGTAAAATTTTTTGATCTCTTTTTGTGTCATCACTCTCTTTTCTATCTATAAGACGGAGCGTTGCTCCATTTGTTGCACAATTTATCGATAATTCGTAAATTTGACCATTATTTATGTAACCTTAAAATATTGTTGAGATTTTATGATATTCCTATTGGATTCCCACTGTGACTCCCCGCTAATGCTGGTTAAGGGCGCAGATTTCGGGCAGACAGTCCAGCAAGGCTATACTCCCGGCAAGTTTCCTGTTACACACGTCGATTTTGCTAAAATGAAAAAGGGAGGGGTTAACGGCTCTTTTTTCGCGATCTATACATCAAATTCTCTCTCTCCTGACGAATCCACCAGAAGGGCTTTTGAGCTTATATCCAGGGTTTACGATGCCGTTGAGCAGAACCCCGACAAGGTAGCTTTTGCCACCACTCCTGCACAGGCTAAACGCAATAAAAAGAACGGATTGATCTCTATTTTCCTGGGTATGGAAAACGGTGATCCAATACAGAAGGATCTCTCCATGCTCAGAATGTTTTACCGCCTGGGTGTAAGGTATCTCACATTGACACATGCCGGTAATAATGAGATTTGTGATTCCTGCGCTCCAAAAGAGAAACGCTGGGGAGGTGTGAGTCCCTTCGGAAAAGAGGTAATTGAGGAATGTAATCGCCTGGGAATGCTAATTGACGTTTCTCATATCTCCGATGACTCCTTTTGGGATGTTCTAAAATATTCAAAGGCACCGGTGGTGGCTACGCACTCCTGCTGCCGTGCACTTGCCTCTCATCCCCGCAATATGAGCGACGAAATGATCATAGCTTTGGCAGAGAAGGGCGGTGTAATACAGATTAATTTTTATCCTGCTTTCCTCGATAATGAGTATGCAGCATCCGAGATATGGGATCTTGAGGACATTTTCGATGAAGCAGACAAGGCTTGGCGTAAGGACAAGTCCAATGTTGACCTCCAGAAGCAACTTGAAAAATCTGTCATTGCTATGAATGCTGTAAAAAAACCTTCTTACAAGAGAGTTGTAGACCACATTGACCATGTTGTAGATCTTGTGGGTGTGAAACATGTAGGACTAGGCAGCGATTTTGACGGTATAAACACTTGTCCAAAAGGTCTCGAGGATATCAGCAAAATACAGCGCATAATAATCGAACTTCGAAGACGCGGCTACAAAGAACACGAAATCAGGGCGATTGCCGGAGGCAATTTCTTCCGTGTGATGGATGCAGCTCAGAAGTTTGCATACGAAGAATAATCCCATTCACAACAAATTATAATTACAGATATGAAATTTTTCATTGACACTGCCAATCTCGGGCAGATCAAAGAGGCTCAGGCACTCGGAGTCCTGGACGGAGTTACTACCAACCCTTCACTTATGGCAAAGGAGGGTATAAAGGGCGATGCAGCCATCAAGGCACATTATCAGCAGATTTGTGAAATTGTCGATGGTGATGTAAGCGCAGAAGTATTCGGTACAGAATATGACGATATGATTCGTCAAGGTGAAGAGCTTGCTGCACTTCATCCTCAGATTACCATAAAGCTCCCCTGTACAAAAGATGGTATTCGTGCCGTAAAGTATTTCTCCGAAAAAGGTGTCAAGACCAATTGTACCCTTGTTTTTACAGTAGGACAAGCACTATTGGCAGCAAAAGCAGGAGCCACTTATGTCTCTCCTTTTGTAGGACGTCTGGATGACATTTCGAGCGACGGAGTTGCTCTTGTAAAGGAAATTGTAGATGTTTTCAACTACTATGGCTATCAGACACAAGTACTCGCAGCTTCAATACGCCATACACAGCACATAATCGACTGTATGAAAGCAGGTGCCGATGTGGCCACTTGTCCCCTCAAAGCTATTCTCGGTCTTCTCAACCACCCTCTGACAGATAAGGGCGTGGAAATCTTCGTGGCTGATGCCAAAAAAATGGAAGGCTGATGGGAAGCTCTAAGGAAAAATTTATGCACCTGGCAATTGATCTTGCTACTGAAAATATTAAAAACGGGGGAGGTCCTTTCGGTGCCGTAATCGTAAAAGATGGAGAAGTAATCGCCACAGGTTGCAACCGTGTGACCGCATCAAATGATCCCACCGCCCATGCCGAGGTGAGTGCAATCCGTGCTGCCTGTAAGGATCTTGATGCTTTCAATCTGGAAGGATGCGAAATTTACTCTTCTTGCGAACCCTGTCCGATGTGTCTGGGAGCCATTTATTGGGCACATATCGACAAAATCTACTATGCCGCCAATAAGCACGACGCTGCCGATGCCGGCTTCGATGACTCCTTTATCTATAATGAACTTGAGCTTACACCCGAAGATCGACGTCTCAAAACCGAGGTTCTGTTAGAAAAAGAAGCCCTCCGGGTTTTTGAATCCTGGAAGGCTAAAGAGGATAAGGTTGAGTATTAGTTATTCCAGAATATTATTAGGCTAAATTCACTTCAAATAACATAGGCGTAGAAAATTTTTGTTTTTTCGGAGCTATGTTATTTGAAGTTATGGTGTCTATGAGGAAGTTACGAGTTCTAAGATATTTCGATATGTGTTGAAACTCTTAACTTCTATAGCCCCAGGGCTCTCTCTATCGGTTGTATTGTAGCGTAGGAGTCTAGGTCTTCCCGGTTAGAAAAGAGCAGAATAAGTATTTCTTTCTCAGGGTAGCGTGCTGCTATAGATTTAAACCCGCCGTTGCTGCCGGTGTGATAGATCTTTAAGGGTGTGGAGTCGGTTTCGGGTTCGATAAACCAACCATATCCATACCAGGTGTTGGGGCGATTTTGATAGTTGCTGTATTTGCTGCCGCTTATCTTTATTTGAGGAGTATGTGCGGCATTCTGAATTTCTTCCCCTAGTACCGTATGGTTGCGGAGTGCTTTTTCCCAAATCACAAACTCATGAGTTGAAGTGTATAGGCCACCGTCAGCCTTTGTTGCAAAAAAGGTTTCTTCGCCGTAGTCATACTCGCGCCATTCTTTTTTGCTTTCGATATTACCTTCATTTTCATTGTTTTCTTCAGAGATATTATCAACAGATTCAAACCTATATCCACAAGCCTTATTTGGGATAAGGTGCTCTTTATCAGGTTCAAAGAAGATACTTTGCTCCATTCCTGCGGGAGTAAAAATATTCTCATTTACATAATCGACAAATGACATTCCTGAAACTTTTTCTACAATTGAACCAAGCATCAAAAAAGTCGGATTGATATATTCGTACTCCGTCCCGGGTTCGAAATTTATGAAGTTCAGGTCGGGTAGATATTGCATTACATACTCCTCATTTGCAAAAATGCTGCGCTGTTTGTCGCTTCTGTCACGTGCGTCTGGTATGCCCGAGGAGTGGGATAGGAGGTGTTTGATCTGAATTTTCTCATAAAAATCCGCCTTATATTCGGGAAAATATTTTGTCATATTGTCCTCTAGTGAAAGTTTGCCCTGTTCCGCGAGCTGAAGGATAGAAACTGCAGTAAACTGTTTAGAAATTGAAGCAATGCAGAAAGAACTATTGCCATCAATAGGTGTACAGCTCTCAAGGTCTGCTAAACCATAACCTTTATCAAAAATAATTTCATCGCCTTGCATGACAAGTACTGCCGCACCGGGCTCGTCTGCCGGAAATAGTTCGGAACAAATGGAATCGATCTGTTTGGCTATCTCATCCTTGGAATTGGTGGAACAGGCTGCTAAAAATGTTGCTGCCATAATAAATACAATTATTCTTTTCATAATACTATAGTTTGCTGTTGGCCGTTGGCTTGGCTTTTAGCTTGGCTATTAGCTGTTAGCAGTTAACCATTGGCTTTTGGGTGATTATAATTTATTAATAGTTAACTTTTAATTTACAATTGCTCTTCTCTCCAAATCAAATTTCTGAACCCCACATTCTCTTTCTACTATGCACTTAATACTTAGAACTCAGATTTTTTTACTTAAATCCACTACCAACTCCACACACTACACACTACACACTCATCTTTCTCTATTTCCAGACGGAGGAGATTAAGAGCATTGGAAGCAAATCTCTCTATATTTGTCATCCTGTCAGCTGAAAATTTAACCTTCTTGGTGATCACGCGATCTTTAGTGGCAACTGCAAGCCATGCAGTGCCTACAGGCGTAGTTGGAGTGCCACCGCCCGGGCCTGCAACACCTGTGGTCGCTATCGCATAGTCGGTATCAAGCAATCGTATCAATCCTGTGGACATTGCTATCACTGTCTCCTCACTTACAGCACCATGAACTTTTATTATCTCTATCGGTACTTTGAGGAGGTTGGTTTTAACCTCATTCGCGTAGGAGATCACCGATCCTTTATAATAGTCGGAACAGCCAGGTACCTGAGTAATCAATTCTGAAATACGACCACCGGTACAGGATTCGGCCACAGCAAGTGTCCTGCCCATACTCCTCAACTTACGTCCAATGACCGTCTGCAGATTATCCTCTCCTTCACCGTAAATTGCATCACCTATAATCTCTTTCAGGGAGGAGATGTAAGGGGAGAAGTCAGGTACGCCCTCTCCAAAGTGGGAGAGTCTCAAACGTACACCGATCGTGGGGTTGGGCAGATAGGCGAGCTTTATATTTTCCGGAAGAGCATCTTCCCAGCTCTCTATCTGTTTGGCAAGTGTGGATTCGGGGATTCCAAATGTTACTATTGTATGATGCGTGATATACTCCAGATCAAAGTGAGTACGGATGTCATCCATTACCTTCGGTAACAATCCCTTCGTTTCAAAAGGAACTCCCGGGAGCGAATAGAGCGTAGAGGTGCCTTTAGGGCCTAATCCGCGGAAAACCATACAGGGAGCTGTGCCCAGTTCGTTGGGGATTACCTCACAGTTGTCAGGAACGCTAGCTTGCTCTCTGTTTGATTCAATCATAGGTATACCCCTGGCGTTCATAACTCTTTCTATTATACGGTATTGTTCCTCAGAGCGCACAAAAGATAAAGCTCCTGAGAGCTCCCTTAGAGCAAGTTTGGTAATATCGTCCCGGGTTGGGCCGAGACCTCCTGTAACTATCACTATATCTGTCTGCTCAAGGCACATCTGTAGCCTTGAGACAATCTCCTCGTGTTGATCACCTATCGAGAAATGATACCGGACCCTTATGCCGGCTCGGTTGAGAGCTTTTGAGATCTCTGCGGAGTTGGTATTGATTATTTGGCCAATGAGTATTTCATCGCCAATCGTACATATTGATGCTGTAGTCATTTTGCGCTGGAAGGTGTGTTTTCAATAGTGCTTGCAAGAGCCCTCTCTTTCTCCACATTGCGCAGATGCTTGAGTATCTTCTTTATATATCCGGGGCCGTTGTATATGAATCCAGTATATACTTCTATTAGAGAAGCACCGGCATCCAACATCTCCCGGGCTTGTTCCGGGGTCATTATGCCGCCTACACCTATAATAGGTATGGATCCGCCGGTTTTGTCATGGATGTATCGCACCATTTTTAGTGATTTTTCAAAGAGGGGAGCACCGCTAAGTCCTCCATCACCTATATTCTTTACATCATCGTATTGAGTAGCGAGTCCCTCTCGGCTACGTGTAGTATTAGTAGCTACAATGCCATCAATACCGGTTTTCTGTACCAGGTCGATGATCTCATCAATCTGTTCAAAAGGGATATCAGGAGAGAGCTTTAGTAGGATAGGGTGGTATTCATCGTTGAATTTGCGCATAGTTATTATTCTGTCCAAAATATTGGAGAGCATCTCTATGTCCTGGAGTTCAGTAAGATCCTTGACGTTGGGACAGGAGATATTTAGTACGGTCATATCCGCAAAGTCATACATCAATGTAAGAGCCTTTTCGTAATCATCTGCAGCTTCTTCGTTAGAAGTGGTGGCGTTTTTGCTGATGTTTGCAGCAATTATAACATCTCGGGGAGGATGTTTCCGCAAATTGTCGATCGCATTTCTGACTCCAAAGTTATTGATACCCATTCGGTTGATGATAGCGTTGTCTTTAACAAGACGAAAGCAGCGCGGTTTTGGGTTTCCGATCTGTGGTTTGGGAGTGAGAGATCCTATTTCTATAAAACTAAATCCAAAGCAGGCAAGTTCATTGTAACATTCAGCGTTTTTATCCAGGCCTCCGGCAATACCCACAGGATTCTTGAAGTTTAAGCCGAAGAGGTTACGTTCCAGGGTTGGAGTCTTAACCCTGTAGGTGAGTCGTATCAATGGTAGGAGTCCCGGAATATGTCTTGAAAATCTAAGTAAGGAGAATATTATTTTGTGAGCCCTTTCAGGATTGAAAAGAAAGAGAAAAGGTCTAATCAGAAATTTGTACATGATCTGTAATGCTTATCATTACAAAAGTAGTCATTTTTCTTCAAACGTGCCATCGTTGTAAAAAACGGTGATACGAACTATCTGTTTATCTCTTTTTGTGGGCGAAATATGTTGGCTGGTGGTAGATGAGGGTTCAATAATACGATTCTCAGAGGGTTGAGATGGCTCAGAAATCCTTGTAACTTGCTGAGCTACAGCGGGGGTCATCGGTGGTTCCTCTTGTACATCATTGAGTGCGCTCTGAGGTGAAATGACTTCGATTGGTCTCTCAATTGGCGTTTCCGAAACATATTTGGGTAAGTCGAAGAGTGATTTCTGGTTTTGTTCAGGAAGTGTATCAAATAGTGTGACAGGGGAAGATGGAGTTTGAGTTGTCGGTGAGTTGATTGGAGTTGGCAAAGTTGTATGAGTGCTCGTTGTAATTGGAGAAGGTGAGGGAGTAGATGTTTGACTCCTGTATGGTTTACCCTTACCGAGAATCAGCCAGTCAGGATTGATCTGGGGAAAATTTTTTAGTATCCCTTCAATGAAATCAAAACTGGGTTTATTTCGTCCTGATAGGAGATGGGAGATTCCCGAGCGCTGGATCTGTAATATATCGGCCAGTTTTGATGGAGTGAGGTCCTCGAGCTCCAAAAATTGTTGTAAACGCTTATCCATAATTTTGTAAACATAATTTTCTACAAATGTAATACTTATTTTGATTACAAATGTAACGAAGTAAAGATATTTTAGCGATTACAAATGTAAATCACATAAATAAACAATCTACTTTTAACTGAAATGAGTAATTTAGATAAAGCATCGTTATAGATAAAACTACTAAATCACTGGGATTCTTTATATTATAAAGTATACAATCTATTTTTACAGCCTAATAAACCTTCAAACAACCATTATTTAACATTGTATACACTAATTTACTTTATATAAACATGTATAAATACTTGGTTTTCAACCAAATAAATATCTAAATATTTTAAAATAACTTTTAGTTATTTCCCCATGCTAATAATTTTCAGATCATACGCACTATACAATTGTAAATCTAAATTATTTAACGACTTGATTAGGTATTGATTACAGTTGTAAAACAAGAAGGAATAAATTGTAAACATCTGTAAACAATGATTAGGTTGACAAATATTACCAAATCATCATGGTTCAATTATCTCTTGAGGTTGATAGAAGAGATATATTCAGTTAAATAAACCTCTTAAATCGCTTAAAATTGGCCTTTATTCAAATCTAATGATTTACCTTTGTAATGAACATTGAATTTATGATTACAGACAAGATTAGAATTGAAGAGTATGACTATCCCTTACCTGATGGGAGAATCTCAAAATTTCCTCTTCAGGAGAGAGACTCTTCCAAGCTGCTTCTTTTTACAAGTAAAAACGATTTTCTTCCTAGTGAGGAGAAATTTTCTGATATTCATCGTTTTTTGCCTGAAGAGTCGCTGATTATTTTTAATAATACCAAAGTAATCCCTGCAAGATTGCTTTTTAATCGCCATACCGGTGCTATAATTGAAATATTTTGCCTGGAACCGGTTGATCCTGAGGATTATCAACTCAATTTCTCATGTACGAAACAATGCCGCTGGAAAGTTATTGTAGGTAATATCAAAAGATGGAAGGATGGTCCCATATATCTTATTAATCCTTCTGATGATCGGACTATTGCAGAGATGGATCTTACCGCGGAGCTGGTGGAAAGGGCAAGTAACAAGATTGTTGTGCAATTTTCCTGGAAAGGAGACGATTCATTCTCCAAAGTACTGGAAATGTGCGGTAAAATCCCAATTCCCCCCTATCTGAAGCGTGATCCGCAGCCACTGGACAAAGTACGTTACCAGACTTGTTATGCGCGCATAGAGGGCTCTGTAGCTGCGCCTACGGCCGGACTCCACTTCACAGACACTGTTCTTGGCAAAATATCTGAAAAGGGGATAAAACAGGGTTATATCTCACTTCATGTGGGTGCTGGTACCTTTCTGCCGGTAAAAAGTGAGTATATATCCGAGCACAATATGCATAGCGAACCCTTTTCTATTTCTATTGAATTGATCAAATCCCTGCGTGAGTATGCTTCAAAGCATATAATTGCTGTCGGCACCACCTCCACCCGCTGCCTTGAGTCACTCTATTTTCTCGGGGTACAGACTATCGAGAAAAAAGTTCCTACTTACGTTTCACAATGGGAACCTTATCGCGAAGAGGGCTTTAACTATACCCTGGAAGAGGCTCTGGACGCTCTTATTCACTATCTGGAGCGCAATTCTCTTGACAATTTGGTCTCCCGTTCAGAGATAATCATAGTGCCAGGATATCGTTTCAGAGTAATAGATCATCTTATTACAAACTTTCACCAGCCTAAAAGTACGCTGTTATTGCTAATCTCAGCTTTTGTGGGTAAATCCTGGCGCGATATCTACAATTTTGCACTTGAAAACAACTTCCGCTTTCTCAGTTATGGTGATTCTTCCTTATTGGAAATAAGAAAGTAAAAATATATATTTGTAAATTAATTACGACTAAAACCTACAATATTATGATCAAGAAAACCATTATTGACCATTTCGAGCAGGCTGTTGCACAATTTCCGGACAACACTTACCTGCTTGAAAGCACAACAGGTACTTTTGAACCCACTACCTATAAGCAGGCAAGAGATGCTGCCTATAAATTCGGGGCCGGTCTTGTACTTGAAGGGGTCAAACCGAAGGAGAATATAGCTATTCTGGCTGAAGGTTGCAATATGTGGATAATCAGTGAGTTGGGTATGTTTTACGCCGGAGGTGTGAGCGTACCTCTCTCCATTAAGCTAGAGGAGTCCAACGATTTGCTGTTCCGATTGATTCACGGTGATGTAAAGTATATCATCGCCAGTTCCCGACAGCTTAATAAGATACGTCTTATAAGAGATCAGCTCCCCTTTGTGGAGAAGATCTTTGTCCTTGATCCGGTAGAGAGCTACGAGCCCGGGGAGATTGCTGCTGAGGACCTTATGAATCGTGGTGCTAAATATCTGGAGACCAATATGGAAGAATTCCTAAAAATCGGACAATCCATACAAAATGATGATATTGCCACTATTACCTACACATCGGGTACCACCGCAGACCCCAAAGGCGTGGTCCTGACCCATCGCAACTATACTGCAAATGTGGAGCAGTCACTCTCATGCATCAATATTGACGAAAATATCAAGATGCTTATAATATTGCCGTTGGACCACTGTTTTGCACATGTGGTCGGAATGTACGCAATGATGGCAAGAGGGGCCAAAATAGCCACTGTGCCGCAGGGTAAGAGTGCTATGGAGACTCTCCGCAATATTCCTATGAGTATTGCTGCTGTCAAACCCAACGTGATGCTCTCTGTGCCTGCCCTTGCCAAGAACTTCAAGAAAAATATTGAAAGTTCAGTGGAGAAGAGTGGTAAGAAAAAAATCTTCGATTTTGCACTTAAACTTGCCATCTGGTACAATCAGGAGGGCTGGAATAGGGGCAGAGGACTTAGAATTTTTGCCGCACCGCTGGTTAAACTTTTCGATAAACTTATATTCAGCAAAGTACGCATGGCTATGGGCGGCGAACTCGATTTCTTTATCGGTGGAGGAGCTCTTCTGGACATCGATATTCAGAGATTTTACTATGCACTTGGGATCCCCATGTTCCAGGGATATGGTCTTTCTGAGGCTACTCCCGTGATTTCGACCAACACCCCTAAAAGACATCGTTTGGGCTCTTCAGGCATCCTTGTGAAGCCGATGGATCTCAAGATTTGCGACGAAGATGGCAATGAGGTTCCTATCGGGGTAACAGGTGAAATTGTTATCCGTGGTGAAAACGTGATGGCCGGTTACTGGAAGAATCCGACTTCAACCGCCGAAACCGTTAGGGATGGGTGGCTTTATACAGGAGATATGGGCTATATGCATAAGTCAGGTTTCCTCTATGTACTTGGCCGTTTCAAATCCCTACTTATCTCAAGTGACGGTGAAAAATATGCCCCTGAAGGCATTGAGGAGTCTATAATTGAGAATTCGAAGATCATTCAGAATATCATGCTCCACAATAACCAGAATCCCTATACCATTTGTGTTGTTCAGGTGGACAAAAAGGCTCTCCCGAAAGGCGAAGCCGGTATTATGGCTATTAAGGCGGAGTTTGACAAATATCGTTCAGGAGGCCAGTTTGCGGGAACATTCCCCGAAAGATGGCTTCCCACCACATTTATCATCGCCGATGAGCCTTTTAGCGAGGCCAATAAGATGATCAACAGTACAATGAAACTTGTGAGAAATAGGGTTGAGAAGGCTTATGCGGAGAGAATTGACTTTGCGTTCACCGCAGATGGCAGAAATCCTGTTAATGAAGCTAATCTCGCTGCTCTTGCAAAGATTGACTAACACAATTACACAACCTCTATGAGAAAATACAGATTATATATATTGATTGTAGCAGTAGTGCTCTCTGCACTGGCAGCATATGGTATTTTTACGGCTCCTAGAGTTGAATCCACGGATTCTGACCGTTTTTCTGCTGAGAGAGTGGCTGCTGATATTAAGGTTATTAGCCGTAAACCTCATTCTATAATTCATCCGAAGGAGAGAGCTGAAGTCAGAGACTATCTGGGCGATCGTTTAATTGCCCTCACAGACTCTTCTGTGGTCTTTTATCCCTATGAAAACGCTACGGAGTATGAAGGTAAGCCGATTGATATCACCAACATTTTTGCACAGGTGGATCCCGTCATTAAAGATCCGGACCACCCGGATCCTTCATATCTGATGCTGATGGCGCATTACGATTCGAGATACCCTCAGAAGGTGCTTGATAAGACTGTACTCTCATATGGTGCATCAGATGACGGTTACGGATGTGGTGTAGCTCTGGAGTGCCTCAGACAGGCTTTGCGCTATCGTGGGGAGTGGAGACAGGGTATTAAAATCCTACTTACAGACTCAGAGGAGTGGAAACTGGCCGGCATCAATTCTGCATTGGATCACAATCCTGAGATTTTTGACAATGTCGGACTAATAATCAATCTTGAAAGTCGCGGCAATAAAGGTCCCGTACTGTTATTTGAGACCGGTAAAAACAATTCTAAGGTACTTTCACTATATGATAAGGCTAAGGCTCCCTATACCTACACCTTTACCACAGTTGTTTACGAGTTTATGCCTAATTTCACGGACTTTACGCCACTGAAGGATTCCTATCCTGGTATGAATTTCTCCAATCTGGACGATATCAACCACTATCATACCGATCTGGACAATTACGATAATATATCACTTAAAACAATACAGCACTTTGGCACCCAATTGGAGCCTATAATCGAAGAGTACCTTACCAATCACGAATATCGTGATCCAAAGGCTATGGTATCGGACAAGTCATCGGTCGCTTTTACCATTCCTGTTATTGGTCTGCTAAATTTCTCCAAAGGAGGGTATCTGCTGGCCAATTCCATAGTTTTAGCCCTTTTCTGTATCATTTTCAGCTTTGCACTGATTGGTGGTAGAATCAGACCGCTCAAGGTACTTGTAGCCTCTGCAAAAGTGCTCTTATGGGCTATTGTGGCTTTCGGTATAGGTGAACTCTTAGCCTGGGTGATTTCTTTGATTACAGGCTCGAAATTCTCTTTAATGGGTATCGTTCGTGGAGTACAGTATGATGAGTGGGTTATGATAGGCACAGCAGTTATCACGGCACTAATAGTTACAATTTGCTACTTTTTCGGCAGGAAAAAGTCGGCTGACCGTATTTCATCGACGGCTATTCGCAAGAGTGCTTCTGCCAGTGGTGCTACAAGGTATTCCTACAATCTCCTCTATGGTGCAATGTTGTTACTGCTGTTCCTTTCAGCAGTTTTATTATTCACAATAGGTGAAAATTTCTTCTTTGCATTGCCTTTGGGCATAGCTGCTGCCTCGGTTTTCCTTTGGAAAGTTACAACCTGGCGCGGATGGCTACTGGTTGCAATTGTAGTTACCTTATTACATGCATTTTCATTCCTTTATATAGTGATAATTGCCCTTACTATGGGTGCTCTGGGTCTACTGCCGCTCTTTATAGTAATCTATCTGGCATTGCTTTTGCCTCTGGCTGATCTATATACCCGTAAAGAGAAAACTATCTGATATAGTGTTTAAAGATATAAGGCCATATAATGACCGGGAAACAGTCGAAGCACTTGCGAGGGTGGCAGACCATCCTCTAACAGGAAGTATCTCCGCATATTTTTATCCTGACAAGGAGAGGGGATATCTCGGAGAACTCCTCAGGAGTGTAACCGGTACATATGATTTTCAAGCAAGAGTCATGTACCACGTCATAAGCTTTGTGATGCAAAACACTACTGACGGAGTCACCTTTTCGGGCCTGGAATACTTCACAGAGGGGAAGAAAAGCCCTTTTCTGCTGCTCTCTAACCATCGGGACATAGTGCTTGACTCCGCATTCATACAATTTATCCTGGAAGATCATAAACTGCCTTTGACCGAAATCGCAGTAGGGGATAATCTTATTGCAGACAGTTATATCGAGGATATTATTCGTTCCAACCGTATGATTAAAGTTGTTAGGAGTGAAAATCCACGCGAAGTGTATAACAGTTCACAGATCTTCTCACAATATATCAGAAGCAGTGCTTCAAACATCTGGCTTGCACAACGCAACGGCCGAGCGAAAGATGGTATTGACACCACAGAGCAAGGATTGCTTAAAATGCTGGACATGAGCGGTAGAGGAGACTTTATCTCAAACTTTGCTGAACTTCATATCATGCCGGTTTCCATATCTTACGAGATAGAGACTTGCGGTATGGAAAAGGCACTTGAGACCTGGATCAGAAAAAGTACCGGTGCATATAAAAAGACTTCGGGAGAAGACACAGAGAGTATCCTCAAGGGTATAAAACAGCCAAAGGGGGCTGTACATATCTCATTCTGTCAGCCATTGACGCTTGAAGAACTTCAGGAAGCAAATTCATTTTCAAGAAATGAAAAATTTCAGTATCTTGCGTCAATTATAGACAAAAAAATCCTTGACGGATTCAGGCTTTATCCTTCTCATTATATTGCGGCTGACATTCTGAAATGCGGGGAAAGGTTTTCAGATAATTATTCTGTAGCTGAGAAAAATGCCTTTATTGCCTATATTGAGAGGGAAATATCAGGAGTTCCGACATCTGCTGACCACAGTGCTGTGATGGATAATCTCCTGCATATTTATGCGAATCCCGTTTACAGGAAATATCAGTATTGAAACAACTATTTAACTTTAATATATTAAACATGAAAAAGATTCTAACTATTCTTTTTTGCCTATCTCTCCTGTGCACCGGATGCGGTAGTTCGTCAAAGGCTTCCAAAAGTGCAATTATGGGCGACGGTAGTGCTGTAGGAGCTGGGATAGATTCACCCGGTGGCAAGGACACCAAGAAAAAATCCTCCAGTAAGTCAAGTAAGGAAACCAAGAAAACCAAAAAAACAACGACAAGTAAGGAAACCGAGAGAACCACTTATGATGAGCCGGTTGGTGAGGACGCAGTATCTATTATCGGTTACATTATGGAGCAAAAGGCATCAGATATGTCCGGGATCGGAGATGTCAGTGTCGAAACCATAACCGATTCAAGGGGATACGAGGCTATTAAGGTTACATTTGACAGCGGTATTCTCTTTGAAACCGGTAAATATTCCCTCAATGAGGATGCTAAAGAAGCTCTATCTGCGTTTGTGGAAGAGATGAGAGAGCTTCCTGAAACTAATATCACTGTCTATGGTCACACAGATAACACCGGTTCTGCAGCAGTAAATGAAAGAGTCTCTCTTCAGCGTGCAAAATCTGTTTCAGACTACCTGAAAAGACTTGGCATTGAAGCCCACAGGATAGTCCACGAGGGCAAATCCTTTAGAGAGCCTATAGCGGACAACTCTACTGCAGAAGGCCGCAGAATTAACCGCCGTGTAGAGGTATTTGTTTATGCAAATGATAGCATGATAAGGCAGGCTAAAGAAGGAAGTCTTTAAAGGTAATGAAACAATTATTTGATATTTACAACATGAAAAAAATTCTAACTATTTTGCTTTGCGCATCTTTTATATTGACCGGATGCGGCAATATGTCCAAAGCAGGTAAAGGTGCACTAATAGGTGCCGGTAGTGGCGCTGCAGCCGGGGCCGGATTGGGAGCGATTATCGGTAAAGATGGTAAGAGTGCTGCAATCGGTGGAGCTTTAGGTACAGCAGTTGGTGCTGCAGTAGGCGCTGTTATCGGTGATGTTATGGATAAAAAGGCAGCCGAAATGGCGGAAATTGAAGGTGTTCAGGTTGAAACCATTACTGATATAAATGGCCTGGATGCTATTAAAGTAACTTTTGATAGCGGTATTCTCTTTGAAACCGGAAAATATGCTCTTACTGAAGTTTCAAAGGTGTCTCTGTCAAAGTTTGCAGTAGAAATGAGGGATCTTCCTGAAACCGACATTACAATCTATGGTCATACCGATAATACCGGTTCGGCTGCAGTTAACGAAAGACTCTCTCTCCAGCGCGCACAGGCTGTTGCTGACTATCTTAAAAGCCTTGGCATTGCAGGTGAAAGAATGATTTATGAGGGCAAATCCTATACTGAGCCCGTGGCAGACAACTCCACTGTTGAAGGTCGCAGACTCAATCGCCGTGTAGAGGTCTTTATCTCCGCAAACGAAACTATGATCAAGCAGGCTGAAGAGGGAACTCTTTAAACGTGATGAAATTTCTTTTCCCGAGAATAATAATAGCATGCTTCCTTCTCCTTACTTCTTGTGCGAGAATTAACACGGGCAGGACTGACGGGACCTTTTTTTACCCTTTGGAATCATTTACCGGAGTTAAGGTGGGGGATGATGTCTTTACAAGGATTTATGTGCAGGAAGGGGAGCCCGGTATTGAGATTACATGTGACCAAAATATACGCAATCACCTCTATGGAAAAATCCTGAACGGGGTGTTGCATTTTGGCGTGAAGAGAGGTGTCGTACTCGGGGCGAGCGTGGACATGGAAGTTAGGATATACACCGAATCGCTGTGCTATCTCGAAGTTGCTGACAATACACCAGTCGGTATTCATGGGGATGTTTCCGGAAACCTGGAAATCAAATTGACCGGTCACAGCAGTGTCAGATGCAACTCCATTGATCTGGACACTCTGATTATGGATGCCGTTGGAGGTGGTGCCGTATTAAAAGGTAAGGCTCGCAAAGCGGTTATAAATTGCTCTTCCGGGGCTTCTGTTAAGGATTTTACTTTATCAATAGAAGATCTTATCATTCGTATGTCAGGTGCCAGTAGAGCTGAATTTACGGTAAACAATACGATTAATGCAGATTTGAGAGGAGGTAGCACTTTCACCTATAGGGGCGATGCTTACATACAATCGGAAAAGCTTAGCGGAGGCTCTGTGCTGAATAAAGAGTAAAAATTCTTGGAAATCGTCATGAATTTGATTAATTTTGCGGATTGCGTTAAACATAGTTTAACAGGTCCGCAAAATTGCTTTTATTAGAACAATTAAATTCTCTATAAATATGAAAAAAAACATTTCTCTTAAGGATGCCGTTGCAATGGTTAAAGACGGCGCTACAATTATGGTTGGAGGTTTTCTCGGTACCGGGGCTCCCGCGCAATTAATTGATGCTCTTGTGGAGAGCGGAGTCAAGGATCTTACTGTTATCGCTAACGACACAGTGTTTGATGGTAAGGGCTGGGGCAGGTTGATCGAAAATCGCCAAGTAAAGAAGATAATAGCCTCATATATTGGCGGTAACGCCGCATCTATAAACCAGATGAATGCAGGTGAAACAGAGGTTGAGTTCGTTCCTCAGGGCACTCTCGCAGAGCGTATCCGTGCAAAGGGTGCAGGTCTTGGCGGCGTATTGACACCCACAGGTCTTGACACTGTCGTTGAGCAAGGCAAGCAGAGGATCACTATTGACGGAAAGGACTATCTTATAGAGAAGCCCCTCGGTGCTGATTTTGCATTTATAGGCGGTTCAATTGTAGATGAGTCGGGCAATGTGTTCTATAGAGGCACCACGCGCAATTTCAATCCCACGATGGCTCAGGCCGGTGATGTTGTGATTGTAGAGGCCGAAAAATTGGTTCCGGTAGGTGAATTGGCTCCCGAGGCTATACATACCCCTTCCATTTTTGTGGATTACATCTATGTAAAACAATAATCAGACATAACAGATATTAAAAGAAACTATTTATGGCAAACAAATCTATTATCAGAGTACGTATGAGCTCTCAGGATGCTCATTACGGCGGTAATTTAGTTGATGGCGCTAAAATGCTTCAACTTTTCGGTGATGTCGCTACCGAACTTTTGATTAAACGCGATGGTGATGAAGGTCTCTTCAAAGCTTATGATATGGTTGAATTCTTCGCTCCAGTATACGCCGGTGAGTTTATCGAGGCAGTAGGTGAGATTGTTTCAGAAGGCAATTCTTCCAGAAAAATGATATTTGAGGCGCGTAAGGTGATTGTTCCCCGTCCCGATATCAGCGATTCAGCTGCTGACTTCCTGGAAGAACCCATCGTTGTATGCCGTGCAAGCGGTACTTGTGTAACCCCTAAATCCTGCCAGAGAAAATAATTATGGATAAGCTAATTATTACAGCCGCCATCTGCGGCGCCGAGGTTACTAAGGAGCAAAATCCTGCGGTTCCCTATACTGTTTATGAAATTGTACGTGAGGCCAAATCGGCAGTTGATGCGGGTGCAGCCATAGTGCATCTCCATGTACGTGAGGATGACGGTACTCCCACACAGAGCAAGGTACGCTTCAAAGAGTGTATTGATGCAATCTACAAGGTGTGTCCCGATGTCATACTTATCCCTTCTACCGGTGGTGCGGTAGGCATGACGGCAGAAGAAAGACTTCAGCCCACCGAACTTTTCCCCGAAATGGCTACCCTCGATTGCGGTACCTGTAATTTTGGTGATGAGGTCTTTGAAAACACAATGCCTATGATGCGTGCGTTCGGCAAAAGGATGCTCGAAAATAATATTAAACCTGAGTATGAGTGTTTTGAAATGGGTCACCTTGAGACTATACTCAATATGGCTCGCAAAGGTGAGGTACCCGGTCATCCGATGCATTTCAACTTTGTTCTTGGTGTACCAGGTTGTACCTTGGCAACCATCCCGAATCTCTGTTGGCTAGTGAATGCAATTCCTGCAGGCAGTACCTGGTGCGCTACAGGTATCGGTCGTCACAATTATACCCTTGTTGCACCGGCAATTTCCATGGGTGGCCATGTGAGAGTTGGATTTGAAGACAGTCTCTATCTCGGTAGGGGAGTCCTCGCACAATCCAACGGCGAACTCGTTGCAAAAGTTGTGAGATTGGCCAAAGAACTTGGCCGTGAGGTTGCAAACCCGGCAGAAGCACGCCAAATCCTTGGGTTGGCTCCAAGACAGTAATCATTTTAAAACAATAATCTTATTAAATACAGTAAAATAAACGATGAAAAAAGGTAACAAATATGGAACGCACCGTGTAATTGAGCCTAAGGGCGTTCTCCCTCAGCCGGCAGACAAGATTGACAATAATATGGATGAGATCTATGACAACGAGATCCTCATTGATGTTCAGACTCTAAATATCGACTCGGCTTCATTTACCGATATAGCTAATTTCTGTAATCACGACAAGGAAGAGATGAAGAAGGAGATATTACTCAATGTAGAGCTCCAGGGTAAGCACCGAAACCGTCGTACAGGTTCCGGTGGTATGCTTCTCGGCAGAGTTGAGAAAATCGGTGATGCTCTTAAAGGCAAGACCGACCTCAAAGTTGGTGACAAGATTGCCACTCTCGTATCGCTCTCACTGACTCCTCTTCGTATTGACGAGATTCTTGAGATCCGCGAAGATGTTGACCAGGTGGACATCAAGGGTAAGGCTATTCTCTTCGAGAGCGGTATCTATGCGAAGATTCCCACCGATATGCCGGAAAAACTGGCCCTCTCGGCTCTCGACGTTGCAGGTGCTCCTGCACAGACAGCAAAGCTCTGCAGACCTGGTGACACTGTTCTAATCATCGGAGGTGGCGGGAAATCAGGTATGCTCTGTTGCTACGAGGCAAAGAAACGCGTAGGTGTGACAGGTAAGGTTATCGGTATGGGGCATAGTGAAAGGTCAACCCAACGTATGCGCGATCTCGGTTTTTGTGATGAGGTATTTGCAGGCAACGCTAACGACCCCATCGCAATGTATGAGAAAATTTACGAACTCACTGACGGCAAAATGGCTGATGTGACCATAAACAACGTAAATGTTCCCGATACCGAGATGACCTCTATCCTTTGTACCAAGAATGATGGTATTATCTATTTCTTTTCAATGGCAACCAGCTTTACAAAAGCAGCCCTAGGTGCAGAAGGTGTAGGTAGTGACGTAACTATGATTATCGGTAACGGCTATACCAAGGGACATGCTGAAATCACCCTCCAGATACTCAGAGATAGCGAGAAATTGAGAAAGATATTTACCGAACTTTATGCATAAATTGAGGATATGAATGTTTCAAGAAGAAAAGAACTCTTTCCTGAGGTTACCGATTTACAGTGGAATGACTGGAAATGGCAGGTAAAAAACAGGATTGAGACTCTTGACCAACTCAAAAAATATGTTAAACTTACTCCCGAGGAGGAAGAGGGTGTCAAAAAGACACTCTCTACCCTCAGGATGGCAATCACCCCCTATTACATTTCTCTCATTAACCCTGATGACTCCAATGATCCAATTCGCAAACAGGCAATTCCTACAGGTGCAGAGACGCATCAGGCAGCAGCGGATCTTCTCGACCCTCTCCACGAGGATGAGGATTCCCCAACTCCCGGTCTTACACACAGATATCCAGACAGAGTGCTGCTTCTTATCACTGATATGTGCTCAATGTACTGCCGTCACTGTACCAGAAGGCGTTTTGCTGGACAGAAGGATGCAGAGAGCCCCAACGAGAGGATTGACAAGGCTATAGAGTACATAGCCCGCACTCCTCAGGTGAGAGACGTTCTGCTTTCAGGAGGTGATGCCCTTATGGTCAGCGACGCGAAACTAGAAGATATAATCAAGAGGCTACGCGCAATTCCTCATGTGGAGATTATCCGCATCGGTTCAAGGGTACCTGTGGTTTGCCCCCAGCGTATAACCGATGATTTGGTTAATATACTGAAGAAGTATCATCCCATATGGCTTAACACACACTTCAATCATCCTAACGAGGTGACTGAAGAGTCTGCCAGGGCTTGCGCCAGACTTGCGGATGCAGGTGTTCCTCTCGGAAACCAGTCTGTACTCCTGCGAGGTATCAATGATTGTGTTCACGTAATGAAGAAACTTGTTCACGAGCTTGTGAAGATACGTGTGCGTCCCTATTATATCTACCAGTGTGATCTTTCTATGGGTTTGGAGCATTTTCGTACCCCCGTTTCAAAGGGTATTGAGATTATGGAAGGTCTCAGAGGTCATACATCAGGTTATGCAGTGCCTACTTTCGTTGTGGACGCTCCGGGTGGTGGCGGTAAAACTCCCGTTATGCCTCAGTATGTGATATCGCAGGCTCCGGGTAAAGTCGTCCTGCGCAACTTTGAGGGCGTAATTACCACCTATACCGAGCCGGAGGAGTATCACTTTGAGTGCGATTGCGAAGAGTGCAGAAAAGAACGTAAGAAACCACTTGAAGGGGTTGTTTCACTGCTGGAAGGTCAGAAGATGGCAATTGAGCCTGCATTCCTCCAACGCAAAGAGCGCAGCAAGCACTAGGATTATGCCCTTTATAGATGAGATACTCAAATACCGGAGCGTATCTATTGTCGGGCTTGAGAAGAATACAGGCAAGACTGAGTCTCTCAACTATATCATCAACAGGCTGCCAACCTATTATTTTTCGGTGGCAGTAACATCAATCGGACTTGACGGGGAGTCACTGGATCAGGTGACTTCCACCGCCAAACCCGAGATTACCATGAAAGAAGGAATGTTTTTCGGCACTAGCGAAAAACACTATCGTGAAAGAAAGATTCTTTCGGAGTTGTATGATGTAAGCGATTTGACCACAGCTTTGGGGCGTGTGGTAACTGCAAAAGCACTTCAGGAGGGCAAAGTTCTTCTTTCCGGTCCATCTTCCGGAAGTGCGCTTAAAAGATGGATGAGTTCATTGAATAATTTCGGTATAGATCTGATACTGGTGGACGGAGCCCTTTCGAGACTCAGTACGGCATCCCCTGCTATAAGTGAGGCGATGGTACTTTCGACCGGAGCTGCTCTTTCAGCCAATATCAAGGATTTGGTGGCAAGGACATCGTTTGTTGTAGACCTAATCAATCTTCCTTTATTTGTAGGTAAAGAAACTGAAACGGAGATTTCTTCATTTTCCGACCTCGGTACAGATGAAATCAGAAACCATACCGTGATAGGGGTGGAGGGGGCACTGACGAACAGATTGCTTCAAGCGGTTAAGAAAGAGCTTCCAAAAGGAGAGAGAGAGTTGGTGATTCATGACTTTACCCGCATGTTCGTCTCTCCGGAACTCTACAGATCCTTTATTAGGAGGGGAGGCAGGATATCGGTGCGGATGAAGAGCAAATTGATAGCTATCTGCGTCAATCCGGTGGCTCCTAACGGCATCGTGCTGGATTCCGACCTTCTCTGCAGCACACTCTCCTCAGCTATAGGTCTGCCCGTATATGATATTGTGAAGGATAGAGAAAAATATGACATTTAAAGAGATAATAGATATCCCATGTGGTATTCGCTACTGTTTCGATTTGCTTGAACTGCAGTCAGGGTATGCGCGTAAATATCTCCTCGACAGCAAGATGATGACTACTGCCGAAGAGATAGTGGAGGTTTATGCTTCTTTAGAGAAGTTCACTTCTTTACTGGAACGAGAGCCTTCCCTGATTCAGAAACTTCAATTCAGACTTCAGGGATTACGCAACATCTCAAATACTCTCATTTCACTGGAAGAGGGCTCTTCACTGGATGATATTGAATTTTTCGAAATTAAGCACCTTGCCCTGCTGGGAGATGAGGTACAACAATTATTCTCCACGTCGGAAATCGCCGATGTGTGGAGTAATTTCGACCTCGACAATATAATCCGTATTTTGGATCCGGAAGGTCTTAAAATAGGTACTTTCTATGTGTATGACTCTTATTCAATGGAAGTTCGTAAGCTGAGAAGAGAGTTGGAGAGTGACCCCGACAATGAGGATCTTAAAGAGAGACTACTAAATGAGGAAGAGAGGATTAAAAGAGTTCTATGCAACCTTCTAAGACCCTACGCAACGGAACTCACAAACTTATTACACTCTCTTGCAGAGTTGGATATAGTTATTTCAAAGGCAATTCAGCGTAAAAAAGAGTCTTTTACAATTCCGACCGTAGGAAAGAGTACCTCCTTTGAGGGTCTGTTTCATCCGGAGGTCAAATCTATCCTCGCACAAAAAGGCAAAGTGTTCCAGCAGCTTTCATTCCGCTACAAACCCGGGGAGCCCGGTATCATAATCGGTGCCAATATGGGTGGTAAGACGGTTGCCCTGAAAAGCCTCTGTCTCTGCCAGTATCTTTTCCAATTCGGGTTTGCTATCCCTGCCCTAAAAGCAGAGATGGTGCCGGTGGAAAACATCGTTTTCTGTTTTGGTGACGATCAGGACCAGCAGAAGGGACTTTCTTCCTTCGCAGCCGAGATACTGCGTATTGACCGTATGATTGCAATGGTTGAGAGCGGTGCGACAACCCTTGCGCTTGTTGATGAGCCGGCACGCACCACTAACCCTACGGAAGGGAGCGCTTTGGTCTCTTCTCTTCTTAGAATATTGAGTGATTGTCCCAATCTCTCTCTGATACTCACTACCCACTACAATGTAGATAGCAGCGCCAGATGCTGGAGAGTCAAGGGATTGGTAGATGATGAAAAGGGGTATGACGGGCTTAAAATGGATTATTCGCTAACTGAGTCAGCTGACAACGAGGTTCCCCATGAGGCTCTCAATATAGCCCGTAAATTAGGGGTCAGCCCAAGATGGCTCGAAGAGGCAACAAAAATCCTTGACACACACTAACTACACACTACACACTACAGACTATTTTATTACTACAAACTACTAACTACATACTACAGACTATTTAATTATGCAAAGCAAATTAGGATTGGATTTCAAGAAAGTCGATTATGCACGCTCTCTGGCGAAGAATATCGCGGATGACGTGCAGGCTTTCGTAGAGTCTTATACCACGGTTGCAGTGGAAAGGACTCTGTGCCGACTTCTGGGCATTGACGGTGTGGATGAAAATCAGGTACCACTCCCGAATGTCGTGGTTGATGAACTAAAGGGCAAAGGTGTTTTGAATCAGGGTGTGCTTTTCTATATAGGCAACGCAATGGTTCAAACCGGACTCACGCCTCAACAGATTGCAGAAGGTGTTTCCTCCGGTACTATTGACCTTGTAAGAATAGAAGTAGTTGACAAAAAGAAGATTGATGAGGTCCTGAAACCGGTAATTAATGGTTCGATTGACCGTATCCGTGCCAGACGCGAGCGTCGAAATCATTATTTGAATACTATCGGTGAGGGTCCTAAACCCTATATATACGTGATTGTAGCCACAGGAAATATCTATGAAGATGTGGTTCAGGCCGAGGCTGCAGCACGTCAGGGAGCGGATATTATCGCTGTGATCCGCACTACAGGGCAATCGCTCCTCGATTACGTGCCTTATGGAGCTACTACTGAAGGTTTTGGAGGCACATATGCTACACAGGAGAACTTCCGTATCATGCGTGAGGCTCTTGACAAGGTAGGAGAGGAGTTGGGACGCTATATCCGCCTCTGCAACTACTGTTCAGGACTCTGTATGCCTGAAATTGCTATTATGGGTGCTTTTGAAGGCCTTGATGTTATGCTCAATGATGCTCTCTATGGAATTCTTTTCAGGGATATCAATATGCAGAGGACTTTTGTAGACCAGTTTTTCTCACGTGTTATCAACGGATTTGCAGGTGTTATAATAAACACCGGTGAGGACAACTACCTTACCACTTCAGATGCGGTGGAGGCCGCTCACACAGTTCTTGTGTCTGATTTAATCAATGAACAACTCGCACTGCTGGCAGGTCTTCCTGAGGAGCAGATGGGCCTGGGACATGCATTCGAGATGGATCCTGAACTTGAAGACGGCTTTCTGTACGAACTTGCACAGGCTCAGATGACCCGTGAGATTTTCCCAAAGGCTCCTCTGAAATATATGCCCCCCACCAAGTTTATGACTGGAAATATCTTCAGGGGACATATTCAGGATGCACTCTTCAATATGATCGGTATCTGGACCAATCAGGGTATCCAGCTTCTGGGCATGCCGACTGAAGCCGTTCATACTCCATTCATGAGTGACCGTTATCTTGCCATCGAGAATGCCACGTATATATTTAACAATATGAGAAATATCGGTGATGAGGTTGAATTTAAAGAGGGTGGTATTATTCGTAAAAGAGCTGCAGAAGTGCTCAATGAAGCAGTAGTGCTTTTGGAAAAAATAGTTGCCGAAGGTCTTTTCAATGCTCTTGAAAAGGGAATTTTCGGTGATGTTAAACGTCCTAAGAATGGCGGTAAAGGTCTTGACGGCGTATGCCAGAAGGGCGAACATTATATGAATCCATTTGTAAAATTAATGAAAGGAGTAAAATAATATGAGTTGCGGATTATATTCAATGTCTGACAAGGAATTTGACAAGACACTTGATCTGACAAAGGTAAAACCCTATGGCGACACAATGAATGATGGTAAGGTGCAACTTAGTTTCACTCTTCCTGTTCCTGCCGGTGATGAGGCTATTGAGGCTGCAAAGCAGCTCCTGAAAAGTATGGGTTTTGAGAACCCTCTAGTGGTATATTATCGCGAGCTTACTCCGGGATACACCTTTTTTAACTGCTATGGCAGTACAGTCCATACAGTCGATTACACGTCGATTTATGTTCCAAAAGTGGAGTCTACCGTAATGGATATGAACGAGACTGATGACTTTATCCGTGAGAATATCGGCCGTAAATTGGTGGTTATCGGGGCTTCTACAGGCACAGACGCTCACACTGTAGGTATTGATGCAATAATGAATATGAAAGGCTATGCCGGACACTTCGGACTGGAGCGTTATGAGATGTTTGAAGCCTACAATCTTGGCAGTCAGGTCCCTAATGAGGAGTTTCTTGCTAAAGCCATTGAACTGAATGCGGATGCACTGCTTGTTTCCCAGACAGTCACCCAGAAGGACGTTCATATCAAAAATATGACGGAACTTGTGGAGTTGATGGAGGCTGAAGGTCTGCGTGACAAGATGATCCTTGTGTGCGGTGGTCCTCGAATTTCACACGAACTGGCCAAAGAGCTGGGATATGATGCGGGATTCGGCATGAATAGTTATGCCGATGATGTTGCATCCTTTATTGTACACGAGTTTGTAAAGAGAATGTCAGTAAAATAATGATTATTAATTTATAAAATAGCTATACTATGATGGACAGAAATCAAATGAGAGAGGTTATTGCCAGAAGGGCAGCTCTCGAACTTAAAGACGGTGACGTTGTAAATTTGGGTATCGGTATTCCCACCGCCATTCCCTCTTTTCTTCCCGAGGGTGTCCATGTGACACTTCAGTCGGAGAATGGTCTTGTAGGTATGGGACCCGCTCCCGAAGAAGGTAAAGAGGATAGGGACTATATCAACGCAGGTGGTGGTTATATCACCTATAATCCAGGTGCTTATGCTTGCTCCTCAGCCGATTCATTCCTTATCATCAGAGGAGGGCATGTACATGCAACTTTCCTTGGTGCTATGCAGGTGGACGAGAAAGGTAATCTAGCCAACTGGATGATCCCGGGCAAGAGGACTCCGGGTATGGGCGGAGCAATGGACCTTATCGTTGGTGCCAATCATGTGATTGTTACAATGGAGCACACCGCTAGAGGCAACCATAAGATTATGAAAAAGTGTACACTTCCTCTAACTGCAGCAGGACAAGTAAATATGATTATTACCGAAATGGGTGTGATGAAAGTAACTCCTAAAGGACTTGTTCTTACTGAGATTAATCCTCTCTATACAGTTGAACAGGTACAGGAAGCGACAGAGGCAAAACTTATAATTGCTGAAGATTTGAAACATATGTGTTAATTATTAAATTTATATAGTTATGAAAAAAGTATATATCGTAGCAGCAAAAAGAACTGCAATAGGTAAATTTTTAGGTTCAGTAGCCAACTTCACTCCCGGTGATTTGGGTGCAATCGTTATAAAAAGTCTTTTAGAAGAGACCGGTATCAAACCTGAACAAGTTGATGAGGTAATCGGTGGTAATGTGCTTTCAGGAGGTCAGTTCCAGGGTGTCATTCGTCAGGCATCGATCAAGGCAGGTATTCCCGCAGAAGTTCCTGCTTACGGTATCAACATGGTGTGTGGTAGCGGTATGAAGGCTGTTATGAATGGATACAACGATATTCTTGTCGGAGATGCAGATATTGTTATCGCAGGTGGAACCGAGGTTATGTCCAACGCCGGCTTTATCTTAGGTGCCAATCTTCGTGGAGGTGCCAAGATGGGCGATCTTCAGGCTGTTGACCATATGGTTTGTGATGGTCTTACCGATGCTTTCAACAAATATCATATGGGTATTACTGCTGAAAATGTAGCTGAAAAATATGGCATTACCCGTGAGGCACAGGACGAATTCGGTTTTGCTTCACAGCAGAAAGCCATTAAGGCAGTTGATTCCGGTGTATTTGCAAAGGAAATTGTGCCCGTGGAAATTGTAACCAGAAAAGAGACTATTATTTTCAAAGATGACGAGTATCCCAACAGGACTTCTACTCCGGAAAAGATGGCTAAACTCAGACCTGCATTCAAGAAGGATGGCACAGTAACCGCCGGAAACGCTTCAGGTATCAATGACGGTGCATCCTTTGTTATGCTTATGTCTGAGGAAAAGATGAAAGAACTCGGCCTAACTCCTATGGTTGAAATCATTGCAACCGGTCAGGGTGGCGTAGATCCTTCAGTAATGGGTCTCGGTCCTGTTCCCGCTATCCGTAACGTCCTCAAGAAAGCCGGCAAGAAACTTCAGGATATGGAGCTTATTGAGCTTAACGAGGCATTCGCAGCTCAGTCTCTCGGTGTTATTCACGAGCTTATCAATGAGCATGGTGTTACAAGAGAGTGGATCAATGAGCGCACCAATATCAATGGTGGTGCTATAGCTCTAGGTCACCCTATTGGAGCATCCGGCAACCGTATCATCGTTACCCTCCTTCACGAATTGATCTCAAGCGGCAAGAAACTCGGTCTTGCATCACTCTGTATCGGTGGCGGTATGGGAACAGCAATTATTTTACGTAACTGTACTAAATAACATAAACACACAAAATGAATTTTAATCTGACAAAGACTCAAGAACTCTTCAGGCAGATGATCCATGAGTTCGCTGAGAAAGAGGTAAAACCTCTGGCAGCGGAAATTGACGAGCAGGAGCGTTTCCCTGAAGAGACCGTAAAGAAGATGGCCAAACTCGGCATCTTCGGCATCCCGGTGCCCAAAGAATATGGTGGAGCAGGTGGTGACAATATCATGTATTCCATAGCTGTGGAAGAGTTGTCACGTTGCTGCGCCACTACAGGCGTTGTGGTTTCAGCACACACTTCTCTCTGTATGGTTCCTATTTTGGAATTCGGCACAGAGGAGCAGAAGAGAAAGTATCTGCCGAAACTCGCTTCAGGTGAGTGGATAGGTGCATTCGGCCTTACAGAGCCCAATGCCGGTACTGACTCTTCAGCGCAACAGACCACAGCAGTTCTCGATGGCGATGAATGGGTGCTCAACGGAAACAAAATATTCATTACCAATGCAGGTCAGGCAGAGCTTTATTTGATAATTGCTATGACCGATAAGTCTCAGGGCAATAGAGGTATTTCTGCATTTCTGGTAGAGGCCTCCACTCCAGGATTCTCAGTAGGCAAACAGGAGCTCAAGATGGGTATCAGGGGTAGTTCTACAGCAGAACTTATCTTTGATAACTGCCGTATTCCTAAGGAAAATCTCCTGGGACAGGTTGGCAGAGGCTTCAGGATTGCTATGAAAACGCTTGACGGAGGCCGTATCGGTATTGCTGCACAGGCCCTCGGTATTGCACAAGGTGCTTTGGACGAGACTGTCAAATATACTAAAGAGAGAAAGCAGTTCGGTCGCGCTATCGCAAAATTCCAGAACACACAATTCCAGATGGCTGATTTGCAGACAAAGATCGAAGCTGCCCGTCTGCTAGTTCGCAGTGCAGCCTTCAAGAAGGATGAGGCCATCAAAAATGATAGGATTGCTTATTCAGCCGATTCTGCTATGGCGAAGCTCTATGCTTCTGAAGTGGCTATGGAGGTAACGACAAAAGCAGTTCAATTCCACGGTGGATATGGTTATACCCGTGAGTATCCCGTTGAGAGGATGATGCGTGACGCAAAGATCACTGAGATCTACGAAGGCACCTCTGAGGTTCAGCGTATGGTAATCGCAGGTAATTTGTTTGGAAAAATCTGATAGGAGGAAATGATATGAAGATATTGGTATGTATAAAACAAGTTCCTGATACCACAGAGATCAGGATTGATCCGGTAACCAAAACTTTGGTCCGTGAAGGCGTTCCTTCCATCATGAACCCCGACGATAAAGGTGGTCTCGAGTTGGCTTTGCAGCTAAAGGACAAGTTTGGCGCAGAGGTGACGGTTATAACAATGGGTCCTCCTCAGGCTGATGTTATGCTCCGTGAAGCTTTTGCGATGGGAGCAGACAGAGCTATTCTCCTTACTGACCGTAAGTTTGCGGGTGCAGACACACTAGCAACTTCTTACGCTCTTGCCGGGGCGGCAAGAACTCTTGACTGGGATCTTATAATCACAGGTCGTCAAGCTATTGACGGCGATACTGCACAGGTAGGCCCTGAAATGGCGGAGCACCTCGGTCTTCCTCAGGTTTCCTATGTGGCAGGCCTAGAGTATGACGGTAAATCTTTTACTATAAAGAAGCAGACTGAAGATGGGTATCAAATTTTACAGTTTGAGGGCAAAGGTCTTCTCACGGTTCTTGCTTCAGCTTTCAAATCACGTTATATGACTGTTGGCGGTATCGTAGATGCTTATAACAAGGAAGTTGAAATCTGGGCTGCTGACAAGATTGACTTTGATGAGTCCAGACTCGGTCTTAAGGGCTCTCCGACAAAGGTTGTCAAATCATTTGCGAAGGAGCTCAAGCAGCCTGGTGTTATACATGAAGTCGATGCCGAGCAGGCAGTAGAGTTGATTGTAAGCAAACTTAAAGAGAAACATATCATCTAACCCGTTAAATTTGACTGAATATGGATAATACACAATATAAAAATGTTTTTGTCTTTGCAGAGCAAAGGGACGGTGTAGTACAATCTGTTGCTCTTGAACTTATAGGAAAGGCACGTGACCTTGCAGCCGATCTTGGTGAAAAAGTATTTGCTGTGCTTCTGGGCAAGGGTATTGCCGCTTCTGCACATAGGCTTATAGAGTATGGAGCAGATACAGTGATTGTTGTGGACGATAATAATCTAAAGGATTATATAACCGAACAATATACACAGGCAATGTATCAGGTAGTTGTGGAGTATAAACCCTCCATACTTCTCTTTGGTGCTACAACCATCGGTCGTGACCTGGCTCCCCGTATAGCTGCACGCCTTGGCACAGGTCTTACTGCAGACTGTACCAAACTTGAGATATCGGAAGATACGAAGGAATTTCAGATGACACGTCCGGCATTCGGAGGTAACCTGATGGCCACTATTATGTGTCCCAATCACAGACCCCAGATGTCAACGGTTCGGCCCGGTGTAATGCAAAAATGTGCCCCTGACGCTTCACGTAAGGGTGAAATCATCAATTTTGCTCCCAAGTTCGACTCATCAAAATTCAGCGTGAAACTTATTAAAACCGTAAAAGAAGAGAAAGCTAGCGTAGATATCTCTGAAGCCAAAATACTCGTTTCAGGCGGCAGGGGAGTGGGTTGTGTAGCCGGATTCGACAAACTTCGTGAACTGGCAAAAGTAGTCGGTGGAGAGGTTTCATCTTCACGTGCAATGGTTGACGCAGGCAATATGCCTCACGACCGTCAGGTAGGACAGACAGGTAAGACCGTACGTCCCGATGTCTATTTCGCTCTAGGTATCTCTGGTGCTATACAACACCTTGCAGGTATGGAAGAGTCGGAATGCATCATTGCTGTCAACAAAGACAAATTTGCACCTATTTTTGCAGTTGCGGATCTGGGTATCGTATGCGACCTTAACACTGTCGTTCCGCTACTCACCGAACGTCTCAAAAAAGAGATGGCAAAATAATTCTTAGTCTCTAAGTGATATAATTTGAAGAATAGAGCCCGGTACAATTACCAGGCTCTATTTTTTTAACAATGTTAAAGCGCCCAGGCTGTGTGGGCATATTAGTTTTAGCTCGTTATTTTGTTTTAATCAGGTAATAATATGGCGAATCAGCACCCAAATTGGTGAAAATTAATGTATCGTTCTGAATTCTATCAAATACAATAGGAGGAGATCCATCTGAAAATTCTGCAACATAAACGTATTCGTTATATCCTCCGTTGCAGCAATAACACTCTTTATACCACCTTATTTTAGTGTTCTGATAGTCGGCAACTCCGTCTCTGGAAACAATCATCCGATTGTTTTTTGTGAATTCCATATAATAATCATCCCAATATTGAATTCTGGTTGCAATAAAACCTCCCTTTTCATATACAACTTTCCACTTGCCCTGAATACAATGCTTAATAACACTTAAAGGCTGGTTATAAAGAGTAATATTTCGTCTATCGGCCGGCATTTTTTCACAACCCGCTCCGAGAATTAGGGTGGCAATCATCACGAATAGGACTATTCTCGTCTTCATTGTGCTATATTGTTGCTAATAAACCAAGTACTTACCTATAAGATGCAAAAAGTAGCAAAAACGCTGCATAGGTAAGAGGCTAAAATGAAAAAGTCTGGTGTCATACCGAGCTCAATTTCAATACTGTATCTTAAATAACATTCCTCCGATGTTATCGCGGGAGGCTCCGGTAACGGAGGAGAGGCAACTTGGCTGGTCTGCCATGTAGAGTGCCCCTAAAAGAGCGAAAATAAGGGCTTCTTTGTATTCGATGATGATTGGGTCGGGAATTACTATTTCGCAGCCTGTAAGGGCTGAAATACGCTCTACAAGGAATTTATTGAATGCTCCGCCTCCGGTAATGAGTAAACGCTTGCCCGGTGATGTGACGCGAGAGACCTGAAATGCAGCATGTTCGCAAAATGTACGCAGCCTGTCAGCTAAAGACAGACCATATTTATCAATCATAGGGAATATAAGTTCCTCAACCCACTCGCGTCCGAGTGATTTAGGGCCCTCTGTATGATAGAATTCGAGGGCATTCAGCTCTTCGAGTAGGGGCTGGCAGATATCTCCGCTGCGTGCAATATCGCCATCCTTGTCATATTCGAGTCCGATCTGACGAGTGTAGCGGTTGAAAACATAATTGACAGGACTGATGTCAAATGCCACCCGTTTCTCCTCTTTTTCAAAGGAAATATTGGAAAAACCGCCGATATTGAGACAATAATCGTAATCCGAAAAGAGCATTCTGTCACCTATAGGCACCAGCGGGGCCCCTTGGCCACCCAACATTATATCCAATCTGCGGAAATCCGATACAGTAGGGATGCCGGTTTCAGCGGCAATTGCAGCGCCGTCACCGATTTGATACATAACCTTTTTATGTGGCTCGTGGAATATGGTATGACCGTGTGAAGCTATGATGTCAGGCCTTACTCCAAATTCCTCCATAAAGAGATTGACTTTTTCCCCGAGAAACTTCCCATAAGCACTGTGAAATGTTATAAAATCGACTGCACTCATCTGTTGTGCACCTGTTCCAAGGATATATTTCATATCGTCAGGATAGCTGTAACCCCGGGCACAGTCAATCGTGAAATCCCATTTTCCATTTTTACGAGTAAAAGTACAGCAGCAGACATCGAGACCGTCAAGCGAGGTGCCCGACATCAGGCCGATGGATTGTATTTTAAAATCGGGAGTCATAATCGTTTCTTATTATATGTTAAATTTTACAATATAATCGCTCATTTCTTGGGTAAAGTGCGAGATCTATCTTTATTGAACGTGGTGTCTATTATATTGAAGCATTGCTTCTAAATATAATAGGCTGCCTGTAGGATTTTTTGAACAAGAAGAGGGTTGAGAGTTTCGGAATATTGCTCCAGAAATAGCTCTACCTTATTTTGGGCCTCTTCGGAATGATGTCCTCCAAGCAATGCGGAGCACCAGTTGGTGGGGAAGAAGATATCTCCGGTGATTTGTATTTCTTCAAAAATCTCCAGTGCGGGACGAATATAAGTAAGGGCTTCCTTTTGTCTGAGCGGATGATTTAGAAGACGCAATAGTGTCAAAGCCCAGGGCTCAATTTCGCGGTTTTCTGCTTTTAAAAGTGATTGGAAACATTCCCGACGAGCTTCCGGTGAGGAAGCGAGTGCAGGTGCTATATATTCAAATTGTTCAATAAGATCAGGGTGGGAGAGGCGTTCACGCTGTTTTGCGATGATATGAGGTGCGATCTCCTCTTTTCTGATTGCGAGTTGCTGACAAAGTTGCGTAAGATCAGCATTTGTGAGATGGAAGCAGGTGAAACTTTCAGGTTTCATAAAAGCAGCGAGAAACATCTCGGTAGTGGATTCAGAGTGCGGAGCATTCAGCAGTGCGCTGAAAGCGGATCTACGACAGCTTTCGGCTTGAGAGTGAGATATAAGCCCTGTTAAACGACCTTCCCATCCTGTTTCCTGAAGATATTTCTCTTTCCAGAGAATGCTTCTAAGTTGAGAAATAGCTCGCTGAAACACCAGTATATTCTGCGAAGATTCCTCTTTTGAGAGTGATTCTAGACAATCGAGTATGAAGGAGGTATAATCGCTACCGGAAATCCTTTCGTTGAGATAATTTTCATAAAGAATAATTAGTGCAGAGGCCTTTTCAGAGGGTGATAAAGGCTTTTCCACAACATTTTTCATCAAAGTGGCAGAAACCTCGTCTGTGAGCTCGTAGAAGCCGTAATTAAGCCCATTCAGGTCAATCTGTGTAAGAGAATTCACTTTATAATGAGGCATTCCGGGTTTGTGAACCCAGTCATGGCTCCATGCGGCAAGATCTTCATCGGTATATTTGTCAAGAATAGCCACAAGGCCCTCCCAATCGGCATTTCCGTATGCGTATTCGGTTAAATATTCGCGAATTCCGTTTTTAAATGACTCAGGATCCATTTTCCTGGCCAGCATCTCCATTACAATTGGAGCTTTGTTGTAAATGATATTGCCATATATAAGGCCGGCATCCTTGAGATTGGCAAGTGGTTGTTTGATGGCATTTGCCCCTTCTGTACGATCAACCGAGTATGCTGCAGATGCATAATCGAGAAATGCGAAGGAATTATCCACATCGGGGTATTTCTCAGCTGTGATCAGGGCTGCAAAATAATTGGCGAAAACCTCTTTTGTCCAGACATCATCAAACCATTTCATTGTCACATAATCTCCAAACCACATATGAGCCGTTTCATGTGCAATCAGACTGAATCTGTTCATCCTTTCCGAAATACCGGCACCTTTCTCAAGAAATATGCGGCGGTCATTATAAAGCGTAGCTCCGGTATGCTCCATCCCTCCATACTGGAAGCCGGGCAGGACTATGCAGTCATATTTTGCGAAAGGGTAGGGGATAGCTGTATATTCTTCAAGCCATTCCAGGGAATAGAAGACGCCATCCAGTATTTCATCTATCTGTGCAAGTTTGCAGGGATCGGTTTCTCTATGGTAAAGTCCGATTGTACAGCCTGAATCATCGCTTTTCTCAGCCTTAACGAACTCTCCTGCGACAAAAGAGAAGAGATATGTGCTCAGAGGCTCTGTGGGCTCGAATATATGTGTAACTGTCTGATTGTCTGCATTTGTAACACTTTTGTTAAGCGGACTATTGGCTACTGCAATCCAACTATTTGGTACTGTGAGAGTTAGAATATAAGAGGCTTTGAGGTCGGGTTGGTCAAAACAGGGAAAGAGGGTCCGTGCTCTGTCAGGTACCAGTAACGTATACATGAAATTATCCCTTCTATTCAGGGATTGTTTTCCTGAGGAAAATGTAATTGTTATTTCATTCCTGCCTTCCTGAAGAAGAGATGGGGGAATGATAATATGTTCATTTTCAAATAGATAATCGCAATATTCGTTATTTAACTCGACAGAATGAAGAAATTCAGCCTTTTCTTTGAAATCCAAAACAACAGGGTAGTTGCCCACTTTTTTGAAATCGAATGAAATGAGGATTTCCGATGAAATATCTTCATCTGCATTTTCCGGAATATCAAATCTCAAGTCATAGTTGAGATTAGTAATTGTAGTTTTCCTTAGATCAGCAAGTTCACGACTGACACCAGGCTCGGATATTTTTGCTAAATCCCATTTTTGACACCTTGCCGTCAATAGGATCAGGGCTACTGTCACAATTATCACACCTCGTTTTTTCATAGTAAAATATTTTCTTTTAGTCCCGAGTTCAGAGTTACGAGTTCTGAGTAAGTTTTTAGTTCCACTGCTTAATATTCAAATAACACGGCTTCGAAAATACAAAAATTTTCTACGCCCGTGTTATTTGAATTTAGTTAACCTATATTTTTCCACACTCCGCACTCAATACTCATACCTCGATACTCCATACTCATAACTCATAACTAACCTTCGAGATTCCCAAAACATAGTTGTTGATTACATCAAAAGTTTCGGCAGAGAAATCGGATTTGAATCCCTTGATGTCGGATGTTCTGACAACCTTGAGATACTCTTTGAGATAGAGGTCGGAGAGGGGATAGTAGCTCCAATGCCACTTCTCTTCGCCATGTCCGGCGCTGCGTCCTCCGCTGTATGGCTGGAAGAATCCATATTTGTGTGCATTGGCCTGAAGCCAGGCGTATGCCTTTTTTCCCTGAGCAGAGTTCCAGTATGAGAGTTGTTTAGAGATAAGGTCTATATCTGTACCCCAGTGATGTCGTGATGTGCCGGGGAGAGAGTTGTATTTAAGTACCCTTTTGGCACACTCAGTGCGGTCGGAATATTTCTCTGTGTATTCTTTGATTTTTCTCTCCCAGATATATTTCTGGGTGTAGAAGTTGCGTGAGGCTGATGTGACTCGCAATGTAATCCCGTCCGTCTTTGCGTCAGCATACATTTTCTCAAAGGCTGCCAGGACGGGTTTCTGGATATAGGAGTTCTCCCTGCTCAGTCCGGTGTATTGAGATGGAATGTTTACAAAATTGGGGTCTTTACTGTACGTATGTTTGCCTATGAGGAATTCCTTCGTCGGGTATGTGGAGTCTTTCCAAAGCAAATCGGTATTATTATCTGACTTTGAAACCTCTTTATAGGGGGTTACAACAAGGGTTCCGTCATCAAGTATTCTGATCAAATTATTTTTGATGTCATTCTCAGAGAGTTTTTTTATCAGTTGTGCCACAGAGTTTGTAGGGTCAGGTTCCGGGCCTGCTCCGGGTTTCATCTTGAAGGAGTGTATTTTTCCTCCGAGCAGTACTCCATTGCGATCAACTTGCATTTCCAGGATAGGAGAGTGACCCCTGTTGCCGGTAACATTCATACCGGTGGTAGTGCAGAAGTTACCCAAACTGTAAGCTATGATTCTGCCCTTGTAGCCCTCTACTGCACGTGTCACGTGTGGACCGTGACCAAATACTATATCTGCACCCAGATCGATGCACAGGTGTGCAAACTTTCTTAAGTCACCCCTGTTTTCTCCGTGAAAATATTCTGTACCGTAGGGGAGAG
>JAAYDZ010000042.1 GCA_012728975.1 Bacteroidales bacterium | reverse complement strand
TATTTATGGGACAATTCTTCACAAATCTATGGCTGCATAACCGCACTATGGTTATCCTCATAGCCATTCTTATTGTTGTCATTCCGTTCCTCTTGTTTTACCTCGCCAAGGCTAAAAAAGAGCACCCTAAGGGTCTCATAGCTGCTGCGTTGAGTAATATGGGCGAAAGGTTTGGTTATTACATTATGAACGCGGTACTACTGCTCTTCCTTTGTTCCAAGTTTGGAATAGATGACTCCGTAGCAGGCTGGATTTATGCCGTATTCTATTTTATTATCTACATCTTCAGTCTTCCCGGCGGTAGGATTGCGGACAGGTTACAGAACTACAAAGGCACTATTATCGCGGGTCTTGTGGTTATGGCAGTAGGTTACTTGCTCCTTTCCATTCCGATTTTCGGAGAGACCAGAGGTGTCAACGCGATCCTCGTGTTCACTTGCTTTGCGTTACTTTTGATTGCATTCGGTAACGGACTTTTCAAAGGAAACCTTCAGGCTATCGTAGGCCAGATGTATGACAACTTTGAGGAAGAAGCCGCCAAGAAGGGCCCTGAAGCTCTTGCGTTGGCCAAATCGAAACGCGACAGCGGTTTCCAGATTTTCTATGTGTTCATCAATATCGGTGGTGTAGTTGCCCCTTTTGTTGCTCCGCTGCTGCGTAGTGCCTGGTTAAAGCTCCAAGGTTTCACTTACAATGCGGACCTTCCGCGTCTCTGCCACAAGTTTCTTGACACCAACGGTGCACTGTCAGAGATTGACAGCGCAAACATTGCCACACTTGCCGAGAGCGTAGGTCATACAGGCGTGGTTGACGCTGCATTCTGTGACCAGTACCTCAATATTTTCAACACAGGTGTACACTATTCATTCTTGGCTTCCGTGTTTGCAATGCTTCTATCTCTGACTATCTTCTTAATAGTGAAGAAAAAACTTCCCACACCTGTAAAAAAGGACAAGAAAGAGGTTCAGGACTATACTCCCGAAGAGAGAGCAGCCAACGCAAAAGAGATCAGACAGCGTCTCTATGCACTTTTTGCAGTTCTTGGTGTTGCAGTTTTCTTCTGGTTCGCATTCCACCAAAACGGTCAGTCGCTTTCAGTATTTGCACGTGACTTCGTTTCAACGGCTGCTATTCCGCCTGAGATATGGCAGTGTATCAATCCCTTCTTTGTGATTACTCTCACTCCGATCCTGATGTGGCTTTTTGCTTCATTGACACGTCGCGGCAGGGCTGTTTCCACTCCCAAGAAGATTGCAATCGGTATGTTCATCGCTGCTTGCTCGTATATATTCCTCATGATTGTTGCTATGTATAAGCACTATCCTTCAGGATACGAGTTTGCAGGTCTTGCAGAGGCGGTGAAAATATCAATGAAAGCAAGTCCGTGGGTACTTATCGTGACCTATTTCTTCCTTACGGTGGCTGAGCTCTTTATCTCGCCTCTGGGAATTTCATTTGTGACAAAAGTGGCTCCGCGTCATCTCCAGGGTATTTGCCAGGGTCTGTGGCTTTCCGCTACAGCTGTAGGCAATCTCTTTATTGCTCTCGGTGTTACTATGCTCAACACTTTCCCTCGTCAGTGGGAGACCTGGGCTGTCTTTGCCGCTTTCTGTCTCATATCGATGGCAGTGATGGCAGGTATGGTTAAATGGCTGGAAAAGATTACAGCGTAGTCTGATTTTACCTAATATACACGAAGCCCCGACAATTTTATTGTCGGGGCTTTTTTCGCTATTAGCGCTAATGTGCGGAGCGAGTTACGTGTTGGGTGGGTATGGGTTTTGTTTGAGTTCAGAGTTTTGAGAAATGCAAGGAAAGGACAAACGGCCAATAACCAAATTTTTTAAAATTTTGTTGGAATATTAAAAAATATAGATATCTTTGTAATATCAAAATGATATCAAAATTTTAAAGAAATGAAACAAATTCAGGAAAAATTCATCACTCCTTCAAATGGCTGGTTGATGTTGTTAGTCTCTCTTATAGGCGCTGCTGCCTGCATAGTAGTGCCTGCTATATTTCTTATCAATGGTGCAAGTGATCTTTGGGGATTGCTTTTCATTGTTTCCGTGTTGTTTGTTATTCTTCTATCGGGTTTGACTATTGTCAATCCGAATGAGAGTAAAGTCGTGGTATTTTTTGGTAAATATGTTGGTACTATTGTCGACAACGGATTCTTTTTTGTCAATCCTTTTACAAAAAGGACTACCGTTTCTCTTAGGGCACGTAACCTCAACGCTGACCCCATCAAGGTCAATGATAAGATGGGTAACCCGATAATGATCGGAATTGTGCTTGTGTGGAGGGTCAAGGATACATTTAAGGCCTCTTTCGAAGTTGACAATTATGTAAAATTTGTGGATGTACAGAGTGAGGCCGCAATCCGTAATCTTGCCGGCTCATATCCTTACGATAACCTCGAGGATGAAGAAGCCGCTATTACTTTGCGCAGCGGAGGTGAAGAGGTTAATGATCTGCTCGAAAAATCTCTTCAGGATCGATTAAACATTGCAGGCATTGAGGTTATGGAGGCACGCATTAGTTACCTTGCGTATGCACCGGAAATTGCCAGCGCAATGCTTCAACGCCAACAGGCAACTGCCATTGTTGCTGCACGTCATAAAATAGTTGAAGGTGCAGTAAGTATGGTACAGATGGCACTCCAGCAACTCTCGGATAAAGAAATTATCGAGCTGGATGAGGAGAAAAAGGCTGCAATGGTGAGCAATCTTATGGTAGTTCTTACGTCGGATAGGGCCGCAACTCCTATAGTCAATGCGGGCTCACTTTACTAATAAAGGACGTTGTTATGGCCAAAGGAAAAAAACCATTTGTCCTCAGGATAGATTCGGATACATTGGCCTCCCTCGAAAAGTGGGCGGCCGATGAATTCCGTAGTGTTAATGGCCAGCTGGAATATATCATCACCGAAGCCCTCCGTAAATCAAAACGGCTAAAAACGGGTAAAACTAATAAACATAGTCAATGAATTTTAAAAAGATATTTCCTGTACTTGTAGTTGGGCTGCTGTTATTCTCATGCAATGGGAATAATTCTCATATAGATATAGATGATGAAGGGAATGAAAGAATTTCCGGTTACGCCACCTACACAGATGGCACTCCCATCTCCGGGATGGTCGTAAGCGACGGTTTCAGCTGCGTAGTCACCGATAAAGAGGGTTATTACTCCATTGAATCACCCTCATCCAACACCTTTTATATATACGCATCTATTCCTGCAGACTGTAAGATAAAAGAAAATCCTCAGGGAAACCCCGATTTTTATCACAGATACTCGGTGGATCGTAGCATATACGACTTCCAATTTGAGCGCATCGAAATAGAGAATGATTTTGTCCTCTATGCTCTTGCTGATCCACAGTGCGCCAATCAAGAGCATATTTATAGTTTTGAGTCGAAGACCATTGCTGATATTAAAGAGAAGCAAAAGAGCGATAGTTTGCCCTCTTACGGTGTTACTCTTGGAGATATAGTCTATTCCAAAGGCGAGCGCAATTGTGTGCCACTTTTGAAAGAGATGCGCCGGATTATGTCCAAGAGTAATATCGGCTTTCCTATCTTCCAGACAATGGGAAATCATGATGTTTTCGCTAGCGCGACGCAGCCCATCAAGGATCTGGATTTCAATTTGGGTTATCAGCGTGATTTCGAAGAGGTTTTTGGCCCCATCAACTACTCATGGAATAGGGGTTCGGTTCACTTTATACACATGAGGAATATTATATACAAGAATAAAAGTAGCTTTAGCTTCTATGATAATGGTTTTACGATCCGGCAGGTGAAGTGGCTTAAGCAGGACTTGATGCATGTTCCTAAAGATAAGCTGGTGGTACTTTGTGTTCATATACCGCTACTTAGAAATAACGGTACCAATATTCAATTAGTAAGATTGGCACTCTCTTCCTTCGAAAATGTCATCGTCTTTTCAGGTCACCTTCACTATATGCGCAATGGGCTCGATTTGCCGCTTCCTGAGTTAGTCCACCCTGCTGTGTGCGGAGCCCTTTGGTCCTCTTTTATCAATGGAGATGGCTTGCTAAATAACTACGGGATCCATCATTTAAGCGGAAATAAGATAGTCAACTCCATTTTCAAGGGTGTAAAGAACGGAGCCGAATAATTAACTTTGTAAACCAATTCTCTTAAATCGTAAACTAATGTCCTATCTCTCACCTAAAAAGAAAGAAAACATAGGTCTTTCGCCTTATGATCTAAAATTTCGCGGACGAAAAAGAGCCGACAAAGTACGCATAACGGTTTTTGATATTACCCCTGAAAACGTTATCGAAACTCAAGTTGACTCCGTGGAGGAAATTCTCATATATCGTGGC
Organism: Bacteroidales bacterium; assembly: GCA_012728975.1. Lineage (GTDB taxonomy): Bacteria > Bacteroidota > Bacteroidia > Bacteroidales > UBA932 > Cacconaster. The sequence continues at coordinate 1,307 of JAAYDZ010000042.1, read as the reverse complement.
TCTCCATCAATTACCTGGATAAATGTAGACGGATTGCACGACGAGCAGCTTATTGGAGACATATCCACTATTTTTTCCATTCCTGCCTATATCCTTTCCGATGTTATGGAGCCATCGTCACGCCCACAAACAGAAGCATTCGACAACGGTTTTTTCGTTTCCATAAAAATGTTGGAATTCGATGAAAAAAAGAATACTGTTGCGGTAGATAATCTGAGTCTAATTGTGATGGACAGGATTCTTATCACATTTCAGGAAGAGGAAGGCGATGTGTTTGATCCCGTTCGAGAAAGAATCCGCAAACACACAACCAAAATTCGCACATCAGGAGCTGATTATCTGGCCTTTGCTCTGCTTGATGTGGTAATTGACAGTTACATCTACATTCTAGGCGTTTACGGCGAAAAGGTTGAAGAGTTGGAGGGGAAACTTATTCTGAATATTAGTAAAGAGGCCCTGAAAATAATCAATTCATTTAAGCACGAACTAAATGACCTGCGCATCAACATCAAGCCTGCAAAAGAGATGGTGAACAGTCTTGTCAAGCTGGATACGGAACTGATACAGGAAGAGAATCAGAAGCATTATAAAGAGTTACAAGACAATATTAATCAAGTGGTGGATCTGCTGGACTATTATCGTGAAGTGCTTTATGACGAACTCAGTATGTATCATTCTGCCATGAGCACAAAACTGAACGATACTATGAAGTTGCTCACCATTTTTTCGGTAATTTTCATTCCCCTCACCTTTATTGTAGGTCTTTACGGTATGAATTTCGACAACATGCCCGAGCTTCACACAAAATATGGATACTTTATTGTTTGGGGCGTTATGTTGATTGCCGTACTTGTGATGTTGTGGTATTTTAAAAGGAAAAAATGGTTTTGAAATAGTCCTTAGTGGGGAGTATGTAGTCTGTAGTCTGTAGTGGTGCGGGGTACGAGTTACACGGTGTTGGAGAGGAGGTGCGAGGGTCTGGGAGTTCTGAGTTTCGAGTATTGCGTCTTGAATTTTTCACTAGGAGCCCCGGACTAAAAACTTACTAGGAACTGCATACTCAGAACTCAAAAAAATCCACCGTGAGGTGGATTTTTTGTAACTATCTTAATATTCTTCTTCGTCGAAAAAAAAGTCATCTTTTGTGGGATAATCGGGCCAGATGTCTTCGATGGAATCGTAAGCCTCTCCGTCATCTTCGAGTTCCTGCAGATTTTCGATAACCTCCAGAGGTGCACCCGAACGTGTAGCATAATCAATCAATTCTTCTCTGGTTGCAGGCCAGGGAGCATCTTCAAGTTTCGATG
>JAAYDZ010000041.1 GCA_012728975.1 Bacteroidales bacterium | reverse complement strand
TTCTGATAATGCAATATCTGGATATGCATTGAAAGTCAGACCCCGAACATACAAAGAGCAGAAGTATATTGAGCAAATGAAAGGAATAAAAGTATCATATATTCCTTTTGGTTATGAACCAGTTTATGTGCCGGCAGGCACAGATGTTCGCTCGCTATCTTTGAAGAATTTTCATGATGATACCAGGGAGATTCTTGTTGGACCAAGCATAGGCAAGGCTTATGATGGGTATGGGAAAGATGTGCTAAAAGGACCATCAATTGTAAAGATCCCTGCTTTATATATTGAATGGCCAATAGAGATAGGGTTACCTGACGATATGGATTATGAAATAATGTATGCAATTAAAAGTGATCCGACACTACCGGGGTTACCTGCTCCTTCAAGATATAATCTTGTCTTTCAAACATACGACCCCGTATTGTCCACCAACGTCCGACTAAAAAATTTAAAAATTCGTATCAGTAAAAGTGGAACACTAATAAGTGAAGAGCTGACAGATGCCAATGGCCGAGCCACTATTACTGCAAGTCAAGCATCATATGATTGGGAACCATTGACATATTCTATTACGACTATATTTTCTTCGGCCAAGTGGACAATAACAAGCGACACTACATCAACAACTCCCATTCATAACACTTTGGGGACATTATCTCAGTATTATGACATCCTTGACCCAGTTGATACTATTTATTTTACACTATCATCAACAACAAATGAATTTGAAATCCATCGTGCCATAGACTATTACCGCAACGACCAGCATGAGCTTAGCAGCACCATATTGTCTAGTGAAAACAGTTTAATAATTGCTACGCCCAATGTGTCGTCGCAAACACGTAGTGGGGTAGAGTATTGGGATGATGTGGTGGCTGACGGAGCAAATATTATCATATATAATAATGGAAGTACCCTTCCGGAGCTGATGGGGACTATATTTCATGAAATAGGTCATGCACGAAAAGATTATGCACAAGGTACATCTTTTTATAATTCATATGAGCAACAACTTATCCATGAATCCTATGCATCGTTTATTGGCTTTCATTTGAGTAGAAAGTATTATATTGATAAAGATATATCTTTTACATTAGCAGAATATACATTTTTTAACACGCAACATAGGCAGTTTTGGCTCTCGGGTATATACTCCCCCTTATTTATTGATCTTGCTGACAATGTAAACCAGAGCACTTTCTCTACTTATTATAATTACGTAATTGATACAATCTCTGGAGTTCCGATATACGACATTGACAGACTCGGGATTTTTATCAAATCTTTGTCTGAATTCATTACTAATTCTGCTTATATGGTAAACCTTTACTTCACTCAAGCTCAATTAGATGTCTTACTTTTAAACTATTTATGATATGAAAACTCGATTGATATTTGTAATGGCTCTTATTATGATGGGAACCATTTCTTGTGAGAAAATAGGTGTCGGGAGTTGGGATGTGCAGGAGAATACCTTTTCAGAAACAACATTTCCAAAGGAAGGAAGCACTTTTACTTTTATTTCGGGATCCGATTCGAAAATGAATGCAGTACTATGTTTTGCAATTGGTACCAATAGCACCTCATGGGGAGAGCTTACAAAGTCTAAGATCAACTTTTACCTTACCGATATACCTTATGAGGTCAATGGGAAAAGACTACGCATTTATGCCGACAAACTCCCCGGAAGGGTAAGTTATATTGAAGAGTATTACGGGATGGGGAAGGCTTACGTGGTGACACTTACCGGCAACTATTCATTTGACTCGAAGCTCACCAGAACTTTTTACACTCATAGTGCCGCTTTCTCTCCCACCGACCGGCTGAGCGGAAAATGGACTATCCGCTTTGAAAGCGATAGCGGAGAAAAACTCCTGTTTGAAGTAGTGGACCCCAACCTGAGAGCGCCCGATTTGTAAAATAGGCTCTATAATTTGTCTTTTTGACATATGGAGTAAAGAAAACTTTCCAATCTTTGGAAAGTTTTTTTATATCGTTAAGGAACAATTTATGACAAAGAACATCAAATTATTGCATGCAGAAGAGAGACCACGTGAGAAATTGATGTCCAAAGGGGCCTCTGCCCTCACCTGTGCGGAGCTGATAGCAATCCTGCTGAGATCCGGCCACGCAAACCTCAACGCAATCGATCTCTCGAGAGAGATTCTCCTGAAGGCGGGAAACAGCCTCAACATACTCTCGACTTTTACGGCACATCAACTAATGAGAATCAACGGAGTAGGTCAGGCCAAAGCTCTCTCCATCCTTGCAGCATTCGAACTCGGACGAAGAATGGCCGCCGAGATTCCCGAACCGATGCCGCAGATCCACAGCTCAATTCAGGTAAACGGCATAATGTCGCCCATCATCAGCAATCTTCCCCACGAAGAGTGTTGGGTGCTATACCTCAACCGTTCCAACCGTCTCATAGGCAAGGAACGAGTCAGCCAGGGCGGTATCAGTTCCACCATATTTGATATCAGAATCATCGTCAAAAAGGCCGTGGAACATCTTGCTACCGGTATAATACTGGTACACAACCACCCTTCCGGCAATCCCAGACCGAGTGGTGAAGATATGCGTCAGACCGAAGCCCTGCGCGATGCTGCCGCTTTGTTCGATATTTCTCTTACCGACCACATTATCATTTCAAAAAACAAATTTTATAGTTTTTCCGACGAAAATTTGTAACTTAGTAGTCGAGTATAAACAAAACGACCACTGCATATGAAAATCATTAACCTA
>JAAYDZ010000040.1 GCA_012728975.1 Bacteroidales bacterium | reverse complement strand
GGGATACGACTGTAGGGAAATTGCCGTCACTCACATCTTGTGCATCAACATTGTAAATGTTTGAAAAACCCAAAAGTCGCAGCCCCTGGGGCACAAGACGCACTCCGGTGCCATGCAGAGGAGTATAAACAATTTTAAGATCCGAATGACGCTTTACGGAATCGGGAGATAGAGCGAGAGAAAGTACTGCATCAAGAAATGCCTTATCCACCTCTTCACCTACAGGTGTAGGAAAAAGCGTAAGATCATCTCCGAAATTCACCTGTGTGACCGATGTAATAGAGGCTACTTCAGCTATGATATTCTTATCATGTGGAGCTATTATTTGTGCTCCATCCTCCCAAAATACCTTATAGCCATTATACTCCTTGGGATTGTGCGAAGCTGTAATCATTATACCCGCCTGACATTTAAGGTGCCTTATGGCAAAACTCAACTCGGGAGTAGGCCTGATATTGTCAAAAAGAAAGACATTGATGCCATTAGCCATTAGCACCCTGGATGCAATCATCGAAAACTCGCGACTATTGTTGCGGCTGTCATAAGCAATTACAACGCTGATATTATCGGAATCCTTAAAATAGGATTTGAGGTAATTTGCCAAACCCTGTGTAGACATACCCACTGTATATTTATTCATACGGTTGGTGCCAACGCCCATAATGCCTCTCAACCCACCGGTACCGAATTCCAGCAGGCGGTAAAAAGAGTCCTCAAGCTCTTTTGGATCCTCCCTCATAAGACGTGCAACTTCCTTTTTTGTCTCATCGTCAAAGCCGACACCCAGCCAGCTCTTTGCAACTTCCAAATAATTTGTTTCCATATTAATCTGATAGCGTTATAATTTTCAGGTCATAAAAAAACAAATTTACACAAAAAAGTTGATTATTGCGCTATCTTTGCTCCAAGACAGAAACAACCATGGAAGAAGATAAGACCATATTGTTCATCCTGGAAAATGCAGAGGCCGAAGGCGCACAACTCCTGCTAAGCGCATCTCGCTACCCTCAAGTAGATATGGTGAGGGCTGCATCGGCTATTGAGGCACGCAAGAAAATTGCCTCAAAGATCCCTCTGTGGCATACCTATCCCGAACTGCTTTACCCCACTTCGCTCAGCGTGGAGCAGTGCAGTTCACAAGCTACTGCAGAGTACAAGATACGTTTCGTACCTGAGGGCGGCACCATAGCGGACCTCACCGGAGGACTCGGAGTGGACTGTAGTTTTATTGCGCGCAGAGCATCAAGATGCCTATGTGTAGAGCGTGATCCACATTTGTGCGAAGCAGCAGAGCACAACTTTAAAGTACTGGGACTGGATAATATCAGCATTAAAAACGACGACTGCAGAGGGTATCTTGAAACACTTTTGGGGATAGACGAGGGAGCCGGAACACACTTCGATCTGATATATCTCGACCCTGCCAGACGCTCAAAAGACTCAAACAGAGTCTTCTCCATAAGAGAGTGCGAACCTGATCTTCTTCAAATAAGCGATACGCTGCTAAAGGTTGCAGATAAGGTCCTTGTCAAGCTCTCCCCTATGGTCGATATAGCAGCAACTCTTCGCGAAGTACCCTCTGTCAGGGAAGTGCATATCCTCTCTACTGATAACGAATGCAAGGAACTCATATTGTTGATGAGCAGCCAGAGAACTCCGTTGCCACGGGAGAATATACCTATTCATGCTGTTGATATCACCCATGGCAGAGAGAGTAATTTTGCTTTCACTATAGGCGAAGAAAAAATGGCCTCATGCCCTATTACCTATCCTAAAACCTATCTCTATCAACCCGGCCGTGCCATTCTCAAGGCAGGGGCATTTCGACTCCCTTGTTCCCGATTTGGAATTGATAAGATCGCACCAAGCACCCATCTATATACTTCTGATAGGTTTGTTGAAGATTTTCCGGGGAAATCCTTCCGTATAAAAGAAATTATACCCTTCAAAAAAGAGGGTATCCGCAACCTGTCGCACGAATACCCTTTATTAAATTGTGTGGCTCTCAATTTTCCTCTTGACACCAACGCACTAAAGCAACGTCTTAAAGTAAGTGACGGAGGAAACCTTCATCTTTTTGCAACCACACTTGCTTCAGGCGAGAAGGTGATGATTGTCTCAGAGCCCCTTATCTCTACTTTTTGAGATACTCCAGCAGGTCGGAAGGAATATCCGAATCAAGCAGATAGCGATACCAGAATATATAATCCTGCAATGAGGAGTGGCGTCCCTGCAAGCCACGATAACCGTGCATTCCCTCGGGATAGATCATCAGTTCGAAATCCTTGTTCTGTTTCTGAAATTCATCTATCAACTGGAGCGTATTCTGGAAATGAACATTGTCATCACCGGTACCGTGAGTAAGGCGGATCATATTGGTTTTATCCCCTTTATAATTGGAAATTCTACTTAATACATTTGTTGCTTTGTAGCCTTCCGGGTTGTCCTGAGGCGTGTCCATATATCTTTCAGTATAATGTGAGTCATATAGATGCCAATCATAAACTCCTGCTCCGGCAATGCCATATTTAAAATACTTACTGCCTTCTGTTACACAGAGAACCGTCATCATACCACCATATGAGAAGCCCTCTATACCTATTTTGTCACTATCGACAAAGGGCATTGCGAGAAAATGCTTTATACCATCAATAAAATCCCTAAGTTCCGGAATACTGAGCTGCCTATAAACCTGCTCAAGTCCCTTTTTGCCAAAATGGCCGCCTGCACGGTTGTCAAGTGTCACCTGGATCACTCCATTGTTGGCCCACCACTGATTACGGAATGTCACTCCGCTCCAGCTATCCCGTACCGAGGGAGAATTGGGACCTCCATAGATATTTACCTTAACCGGATATTTTTTGTTTTTATCCAGATTGACCGGCCATATAACTGATGCGGGAATGTCAAGTCCATCACGAGTTTTAAAGGTGATAATTTCGGGCAAAGCCAAGTTGTATTTATCAAAATCAGGACCTTTGGAATCGGCTACTTCATAGATTTTCTTTCTATCCAGATTTCCCGAAGGAAGTGAGATATACACGAGGAATGAAGGTCTACTGCTATTTGAGGCTACTGCTGCCACATGACGGCTGTCAGGTGAAATGACAACGCCGGAGAAGTTATAGTTGTCAAAGGAGACTCTTTCTGTCTTTTTGCTCCTTAGAGTAACTCTGTAAATATCTACTCTCGTAGTAACCTCTCTCTTTGCTGTGTAAAAGAGATATTTCGAATCCACCTTGAGCAAACGGATGTTCCAGTTGGGGCCTCCTGTAAGCTTCTCAAAGCGGTTACCATCATAAGAGAGGAAGTATATCTGCTCCCATCCCTCAAAGTCCCTCACCATATAGATGCCTTCGGGGGTAAAAAGCATCTCCTCCATCCAATCAATCCAACTATCCTGATGCTCAGTATAAATGCATGTAAGGCTGCCGAGTATCGGATCAACTGCAAAAAGCTCCAGATTGTCCTGTGCTCGATCCATCCTGGCCACCATGAAGCGTTTTCCGTCGCCACTCCAAAAGGGAATACCAAAATACTGGTCAGGTTCCGGATCAAAATCCGACCAAACTGTATGGCCACCGTTAGCCGAAACAAAGCCTATCTTAACCTTGGGGTTGGGATCACCTGCCTTAGGATAGCGAGTCTGATTAAGAGAGCCGTGCTGACCTCTCGAATCATAGATGGGAAACATAGGTACCTGCGAGTTGTCAAAGTTGTAATATGCAATTATCTTGCTGTCCGGAGACCACCAGAAGGCTTTATAATTGGAGCTTCTGCCGAAAATCTCTTCATAATAGACCCAGGAGGCATATCCGTTGAGGTTGAGTTCCGAACCATCATGAGTGTGTCTAACGATCTTTTTGGTTTTAACATCAATGGAATAGAGATCGTTGTCAAGCGTATATGCAATTTTTGTAGAATCCGGAGAAAATGTGGGATTTTTCCAGCCCGGGACCAGTTCTTCGAAACTCGATGGCCTCTGTGATTGGACAAATGAGTATGGTTCTATAGTACCTCTTTTCAGGTCATACTTGAAATAATCACGACCCTCTCTGTAAATGAGACTTTTATTTCCCTCAAATGAGACAGGAAAAGCTGTCTGACCAACGATACCTTCGGGCATATTGCCGAGAATCTCTGCATTTGTAAGCCTCTCTTTTTCCTGTGCCGTTGCAGAGGGAATGATAGTTACGACAATAAGTATGAGTGCTAATAGTGATCTGAAACGTTGCATATTATTTCTTCTTTTTATTCGGATAATAACAATCTATCTCCTGTTAGAAATCATTATATAATAAACCAATGTCGCCAATGAAGCAAGGGCTGCTACCACATAGGTATATGCAGCGGCACGTAGTGCCTTTTCCGCATGTTCATGGTTGGAAACATCTGTTATTCCGGTAGTATTGAGCCATACAAGAGCTCTTTTACTGGCATTGATTTCGACAGGAAGTGTAATAAAACTGAAAAGTGTCGTAAGTGCAAACAGAGCTATTCCGGCCATCAACACCTGGGGGAAAACATTGATGAGAAACATACCGAGCAAGAGCACCCAGGACATTATTTTGGAGGCAAAATTGACCACAGGCACCAGAGCCGAACGTAATTTGAGTGGAATATAACCATGGGCATGTTGTAAAGCATGACCACATTCATGAGCGGCTACCGCTGCTGCTGCAACCGAATTGGAATGATAAACTCCCTCACTGAGATTAACACTTTTGGTAAGAGGATTGAAATGGTCGGTGAGCTGTCCCCTGACAGCTGTCACATTGACATCATTTATGCCATTCTGACGGAGCATCCTCTCCGCAACCTCAGCTCCGGTCATACCTGAACTGAGAGGAATCTCTGAATATTTATCAAATTTTCTCCTAAGGTTGAGCTGAACGATATAACTTACTACCGCAACAGCAATAAACAAAAACCAATACATATTCATTCTAATCTATAAAAAAATCATCTTTAAAATTTACAAAATATACCCTTTCCACTCCCCGGGTAATGGCAGTATAGAGCCATTTCAGATCCTCCTCAACGGGGTCTTTCCAGAAAGGATTGTCTATAAAAACGCATTTCCACTGCCCTCCCTGGGATTTATGACCGGTTATAGCAGCCGCATACTTGATCTGAAGCGCATTGAAATATTTATCTTCACGCACGGAGCTATATCTCTTCCTCTTGCCTTTTACATAGGCATAATCCTCATTCACACCTTCATATAAAACTCTCTGCTGTTCTTCACTCAAAGCAGCCGATTCGGAGTCAAGTGTATCGAGAATAATTTTTGCCGTAATCTCCACATCATTATAGTCGGGAAATGACAATACTGCCTCTGCAAAATTCAATCCATACCTCTCTTCATAGCCATATATTCTGACCAGTTCGGCTACATCACCGTTTGCAATGAAATCCAGTTCAGGCACATCCTCCAGAAACTGGTAGCAGTTCTTCACAACCATCAGTTTGTCTCCGCGTGTGAGACGCTCCTCGAGAAAAAGGACACTTGAACGTATACCCATATTGTAGCGGTTGGCCCTTTTGTTGGACCTGCAAAGCACCACCACTTCATCTGTTCCATATTTGTCAAACATATCTGAAAGCGACTCTATGAGTTCCCCTCCGTGAATTCTAATCACATCTTCGAAGCCCTTTGTGCGCAGTTGGGGCACCATAGAACCACTACTGCCCAAAAGTAATCTGATGGCAGTCGCATTGCTCAAAATCCCCGAATCCGCAGCTTGACGCACCACCGTTGTAAGCTCAACACTCTTTACATTGCCGTAACGGCCCATATAAGACTCATCCAGCGCCGGACTATATGTGAGCCCAATCGGCGGCAACTGCCCTTTATCTCCAATAAGGATGAGCTTGTTATCGACTCCCGAGCGGACAAACGTTATCAGGTCTGAGAGCAAATCTCCACTTCCGAATATGTTCTGTTGACCACTTGACGTAGATATAAGTGAGGCCTCGTCCACTATGAAGATGGTCTCTTTCTGCTTATTGATATCGAGCTCGAACTCTCCAAACCCTGCGTTGATGGATTTCTGTCGATAGATATGTTTGTGGATGGTGAATGCCTGTTCCTGAGTAAAGCCGGCCAAGACCTTTGCTGCACGGCCTGTGGGAGCCAAAAGCACAAAACTTTGCTCGTGCTCTTTTAGGGTCTTCACAAAGGCAGCGATTGCGGAAGTTTTTCCGGTGCCGGCATATCCGCTAACCAGTAACAGGTCACAAATTTCATATTCGATAGTGAAGCGCGCCAGAGAGTTTATCAATTGCTGCTGACAAGTAGTGGGCTCGTATCCCAGTTTCTCCGTAATTTTCTCTATAAGATAATCTTCTACTGCCATCTAACGTTTTTCCTGAAAAGGGTGAATAGAAGCAGTACCGGATAGAGACCAAGACGACCGACTATCATCTGGACACCCATCAAAAACTTTGCAATCTGCGGAGCATCGGCAAAACTAGACATCGAACCATATTCGCCGAAAGCAGGACCGATATTGCTCATCATTGATATAGAAGAACTTACAGACTCCATAAGACCCATGCCGGTCATTGCATAGATCACCGCTCCAACAAAAGCTAAAAAAAGATATAAAAAGAGATAAGTATAGACGCTTGAAAGCAATTCCTTGTCAACCACCTGTCCTCCGGACTTTACCTGCACCACGGCGTTCGGATGTGCCATCTTGATAATTTGAACCCTGACCCCTTTAAATATAAGGAACATTCTGTCCGAACGCACACCGCTGGAAGTAGATCCGGAGCATCCACACTGTATCGATACGTAAAACAAAATCAATATAGCCAATATTGGCCATCCCGAGGTATCACTGATTGCAAATCCTGTAGTGCTTATTGTGGTCACCACAGAAAAAGCCCCTTTACGTAGTGCCTGCAGGGCGTTTTGTTCACCTCCTCCCAGCATAAGACTCAGAGTGACAAGTACAATAGAGACAAGTATGGTAGTCAGATAAAACCTGGTCACCGGATCTCTGAAAACTCTTGCTGATCTGCTTGCAAAGGAGGCATATAATAGGCCTAAGTGAATGGTTGATATCACCATAAAGAGCATCAAGACAAATTCTATCAAAGGGGAGTCATAGGCCCCTATGGAGAGGTTACGTGTACTGAATCCTCCTGTTGCAGTTACACTGAAGGAGTGGTTAATTGCATCAAAAGGCGACATTCCGGCCAACATAAGTGCTATGAAGGAAAGCACAGTTATAGCAAGGTAGACAGTTATAAGCACACGGATCAGCTTATTGGACCTGTATCTGAAATTGGTTTTTGAGATATCTGTTATCTCCATTTTAGACATCCTGAAACGCACCATTCCAACCGAAGGCAGAATCATCATCATGAAAACAACAACTCCAAGACCACCTATGTAGTGTGTGGAGGAACGCCAAAATAGCAAGCCGTGTGGTAATGATTCTATATCATTGAGAATAGTGGCCCCTGTAGTGGTAATGCCTGAGGCACTTTCAAACCAAGCGTTTATCAGTGTGAAATCACCTCCCCAGAGAACATAGGGTAACATGCCGAAAACACAACAAAGAAACCAGGCCAGCACCAATATGGCCAGTCCCTCACGGGTATTGATATCACGTTGTCTCCTGACAAAAATCAGAGGAAAAACTCCGAAAAGAAAAGTGATAAAACCACTTACAAGAAGCGGACTGAATGAGGAGTCAAAACCATACAATGCCGATATTACCGCTGAAAGCAACATAAAAAAGGCGTTGCATATCAGCGCTATTCCAACATATCTGGATATGACACCGGCATTCATCCACTCTGTTTTTTTGTGGATTTATTGATATCAATGATATCTTTGACAGACTCATTGAGCTCTGCAAGTTCGTCCTGACTCTCTATCTTGACATCATAACTCTTATTGAAACTTAGATAGCCCTTGATACCACGCGATATCTTGAGAACAGGATTGATCAGGTAGTGATTAAGATAATAATTGAAGAGCAGAACCATAATAAAGCCCAGTAAAGCAGAGATCAAACCCGGCATAAGGCTGCGGTAAAAATTATCCTGAAGCGCCTGAGAATTGCTAATCAAAGCATCCTGACTATCATTTGTAAGCTTTTCTATATAGGCTTTGAGTTTTATATATACAGGGTGCAGACGATTGAAATACCATTCCTTTCGGATATCATCCCTGCTGATAAGCCATATATCGGAGGCCTCACGCACAACGTGCATATATGCTGTAAAAGCATACATTACCGAATCAGCATTCGTTTTGTCCTGCTTGGTAACAAAAGTCTCCCTAACACCGCTGAAATAAGAAACAAATTCTTCATCGTTGATTACCTCAATACCCTCTTCGCCAACTTCACCTACAACAAGATACATCAGGCGCAGATTATACTCTTCTGCCTGGGCAAGAAGCTCCCTCGAAACTTCAATGCTGCGGGTATTATCGGAGATGAGCTCGTTAACATGGTTGTTCATCCTTCTGAATTCAAACATAGAGATTGAACTCGATATCAGAAGAATCAGAGCAAGGACAATACATCCAAGAAAGACCTTTCTCTTTATACCCATATATAGGAAATCTGCCATAAACCAATGGTTAGTCTTACAAAGATAAGAAATATACTCTAGAGTTCAACTTCGGTTTCAAACACAAATGTAGCCGGACCGGTGAGCCAAATATCCTCAAATGCCATACCTCCCTCAATAGGTAAAAAATCAACAGCCAGATAGTCTCCCAAGGCCTGAATTTCAAACCTGACCCTTCTTCCAGAAGTAGTATAACCTTCGGCACCATGAACAAAAGAGGCAATTGAGGAAGCCGTTACTCCGGTACCACAGGCAAAAGTTTCAGCCTCCACTCCCCTTTCGTATGTCCTGACTTTGATCTTGTCCGGAGCTATTTCTACGAAATTGACATTTGTCCCCTTAGGAAAACGCTCAGCCCATCTCCACTTTTTACCTTCTCCGTCTACATCATAATTCATCACATCATCAACAAAAATTACGAAATGGTCTGATCCCGTATCGAGAAAATAACCCTCGGGATAAATTGTGATGGGAGAATTGCCATCTCTATCCGGAAGGAGATCCCTCATCTTAAGACGAACTATACAACGATAGGTACTGTATTCGAGCATCTCGGCACGGTGATAACCATCAATAGCGGTAAATTCAAATCGTTTGATACCCCTGTGGGCTGCAAATGCCACGAGACACCTGCCGCCATTACCGCACATAGTGCCTTCAAACCCATCTGCGTTGAAATAGCGCATAGTGAAGTCATATTCGCCACCGGCTCCGAGAAGCATCATTCCATCTGCCCCTATGCCGAATCTCCGGTCACATAGCCATCTTATCTGTGAATCATCCAGATTGATCGACCCGTTTCGATTGTCAATGATGACGAAATCGTTGCCGGCTCCCTGATATTTGTATACTTTGATTCTTTGTGCCATACTGCAAAGTATTATTTATTCTGATTAATCTTTCAGCAAATTTATCATTTGACGTGCTATTTTGCGCGAAGCACCGGAACTTCCAAGCACTTCACACAAGGCAGCGTAATCTCTTTTCATCTCACTTCTGTACTCTTTATCGGTGAGCATACGTGAAACCTCGGCGAATATATTCTCCGGTGAAACATCATCTTGAACAAGTTCCTTGAAAATGAGTTTATCAAGGATAAGATTTGCAAGGCTGATATATTTTACTTTGACTAGAAGCCGTGCAATAAGATAGGTGATGCGGTTGAACCCATAGCAGACCACTTGTGGAGTGCCTATGATAGCCGCCTCCAGACTTGCCGTACCGGAGCTTATGACTGCAACGTCGGAATGACTGAGCACCCCATAAGTATCATCTGATACTATCCGGATGGAGCTGTCAGCGGGTATCAGTGAATGGTAAAGTTGCAAATCAACCGAAGGGGCGGCCGCCAACAGCAACTGGTAATCTTTAAGAAGCCTATCCTGCCTCAGAAGCCTTTCCATGGCTATCATTCGGGGGAGAAGGAAATGTATCTCTGCTTTCCTACTTCCTGCGAGCAATGCTATCGAAGGGAAGTCTTCTAGAGAATGACGGGCTATGAACTTTTGCCGTTCCGGATGGATCCTCTTATAGTCTTCAATACTATCAATCAGAGGATTACCCTCATAGTGCGTCTCAACCCCGAGCTTACTGAAGTACTCCTTCTCAAAGGGAAATATGATAAATAGCTCATCTACATATCTGCGAATCTTGCGGATACGACTTTCTCCGCGTGCCCAAAGCTTGGGAGCTATATAATAAAAAACCCGAATACCGTGTCGATGTGCAAAACGCGCTATTCTGAGGTTAAATCCGGGATAATCTATGAGAATCAGCACATCCGGAGCGTACTCGAGCAGATCCCGTCGGCACTCTTTCATATTGCGCCGAATAGCTCCCAGACGAGATATCACCTCCACAATCCCCATAACCGCAGTTGATTTGTAATGGCGAACGAGAGAACCTCCGACTGAAGCCATCAAATCTCCACCCCATAAACGGAATTCTGCTGCGGGGTCCTCCGCAATCAATCCTTTCATCAGGTTGGAGCCATGCAAGTCTCCCGAAGCCTCACCGGCAATGAGATAGTAGCGCATTTTAAAGGGTATTATATCAGAAAGACCAAATGTCGCGCAGACGTTCTATCTCCTGATAGTCGGTATTATCTACGCGATGCGGGACAATGGAGACATACCCATTGTCTATCAGGTTGTGGTCAGCATCTTGAGCGTCGTCCAGATTGAGGAATCTCCCTATTATCCAGTAGTATTCCCTGCCTCTGGGATCAGTCCGCTTATCAAACTCCCTTATCCATCTGCCATGCCCCTGGTGGGCAAGCTTAATTCCTTTTATCTCTTCAAGAGGCAGGTTAGGGAAGTTGACATTCAGATAGATGCCCCTACTTATACCAGTCTCTAAGAGCTTGTCCATTATTATGCGTGAATAATGGATTACTCCTGTAAAATCGGGATCAGGGTTATGGGAACATAGAGAGAGGCCTATAGATGGGATAGCGTATATGGCGCCTTCAGCAGCGGCTCCGAGAGTACCGGAGTAAACCGATGCCACAGAGGCATTTGAACCATGGTTAATGCCTGAGACCAACAGGTCAGGCATCCTTCCCTCTCCTATAAAAAGGTTGACACCCATCTTGACACAATCTACCGGTGTACCGGTAAAACCGTATATGCGGAGCGAACCCAACTCCTCTGAGGCGGATAGGCTTTCTACAAGATTCAATCTGAGTGTATTCTCCAGGGAAATAGCAGCAGATTTACCGGACTGCGGCTCAGAGGGAGCCACAACAGTCACATTGCCATATGTGCGCATAAGCGCGGCCGCCTCCTTAACGCCCCTTGCATTGAGGCCGTCATCGTTGGTGACCAAAATCTCAAAAAGTTTCATTTCGCAAAGGTAATATTTTCATTGTTATTTGGATAATTGTTTCTAAATTTGCACGGTTTTTAAGTTTTAAAATTTTTCTAACATAATACAATAAGATGAAAAAAGTAAAAGTTGGTATTAACGGTTTTGGCCGTATAGGGCGTTTGGTTTTCAGAGCAGCCCAGAAGAGAAATGACATTGATATAGTAGGTATTAATGACCTGCTCGATGTAGACTACATAGCTTACATGTTAAAGTATGACACGGTGCACGGTAAATTTGAAGGCAAAGTGGAAGTAGCTGACGGTAAACTTGTTGTTAACGGCAAAGCTATCAGAGTAACCAGCGAGAAAGATCCCGCAAATCTGAAATGGAATGAAGTAGGTGCCGAGTATATAGTGGAGTCCACAGGTCTTTTCCTCACAAAGGAGAAAGCAGAGGCCCACATCAGCGCAGGTGCAAAGAAAGTAATCATGTCAGCTCCCTCAAAAGACGACACTCCTATGTTTGTTTACGGTGTTAACCACACCAAATACAACGGTGAGAATATCATTTCCAATGCATCCTGTACCACAAACTGTCTAGCACCCATTGTGAAGGTGCTCAATGACAATTTTGGCATCGTAGAAGGCTTGATGACTACAGTTCACGCCATCACAGCCACCCAGAAGACCGTTGACGGTCCTTCTTCAAAAGACTGGAGAGGCGGACGTGCTGCAAGTGCCAACATCATTCCTTCCAGCACAGGTGCTGCCAAGGCTGTTGGCAAAGTTATCCCTCAGATGAATGGCAAACTTACCGGTATGTCATTCCGCGTACCTACAGTTAATGTTTCAGCTGTCGATCTGACCTGCCGTCTTGAAAAGGCCTGCACATATGATGAGATTAAGAGTGCAATGAAGAAAGCTTCAGAAGGCGAACTCAAAGACATTCTCGGTTATACTGAGGATAAAGTAGTTTCAAGCGACTTCATTACCGACCCCCGCACCTCCATCTTCGATGCTGATGCCGGCATCCAGCTTAACTCTAACTTTGTAAAAGTTGTGGCATGGTATGACAACGAGTGGGGTTACTCCAACAAGATCCTAGACATGATTGCTTACACAGCAAATAAGTAACAAAAAAGAGTCCTCACGGACTCTTTTTTGTTGGTGCGGGTTACAAGTTGCGGGTTGCGGGTTAAGTACCACGCACCTCGTAACTCGTACCGCGCAACACTATAGCGAAGCTATATACTCTTTCATCTCCTGTTCATAAGCGTCGAGAGACTCCAGAAGGCGCTTTTGAGCCATGGTACGGTCATAATTGTGCTCAGGATAATTTATTTTGTAGTAAATGTCACCATTCAGATAGTCAGTCAGAAAACGCACTGTCTGCATATAGGTGAGTAGTCTGGCACCAAAGGGCAACAATTCTTTTTCAATATCGGTAAGGAAGGGTTTTGCCCCTTCGAGATAACCTCTGGTAAATGCCTTGAATATCTCCATATCAAGGCCTACATTATCCAAATACATATCATCTTCTGCTCCGGTATTGCCGGCTGTACGAATGAAATCCCCATAGTCTGAGAGGACATAGCCGGGCATTGTGGTATCAAGATCTATGACACAGAGGACATTGTCATCCTCGTCAAATAGAATGTTGTTGACCTTCGTGTCACAATGGGTTATGCGTTTGGTAAGTTTACCCTCACGTCCGAGACGCTCTGCAAGCGACATTTCTTCGGCTCTTTCAAGCAGTTCGTCAACCACAGGTTGTACACGTTCGAGGCGTCCGACTTTATCATCAGCTACTGCATCGCGAAGCTGGCTGATACGAAACTCAATGTTATGAAAATTGGGGATTGTCTCGTCAAGAGGCTCGCCTCCCAGATCTGAAAGCATATATTGAAAATCACCAAATGATTTGCCTGTAATATATGCCAATTCAGGCGTTACCTCCTCGCGACTCTTAGAGCGGTCAATATACTTGGAAACTCTCCAGAATTCGCCGTCCACCTCGTAATAGGATTTTCCGGAACGACTCGGGACAAAGGTGAGAAGTCTGTCAGGACCACCGGGGAGTCCACGATCGAACATCTTTTCACGAATATGAGCCGTTACCCTGTCAATGTTTCGCTGCATCTTGTCCACATCCTTAAATACGTTGCTATTGATGCGTTGCACCACATAGTCGGGAAAGTCAGGTTCAACAGTCCTGAGCCTGTACGTGTCGTTGATAAGACCGTTGCCCAGACGCGATATCTCTATCGGCGTACCTTCCAATTCGAAATTCGAAAGTATTTTCCTCCACCTGTTGTTCATAACCTTGAGTATTTGTATTGTAAAGGTAGTGATTAATTGTTATTTTCGCAAAAAATAAGCCATAGCATTATGAGACATTTTATCCTTGCAACACTGTTTCTTGTCGCATCACTTACAGCAACCTCACAAGTCAGATTTGACGCCGATTTCGAAAGTGGAAACCTGGGAAAAGTGGAACTTCTCGACTCCGCAAAAGTGATAGTTACCCCGAGAGACACGGTTGAGCATCTCTCCTACCTAATTCACGGTAAATTTGACCCGGTCAATCCTGTGGACACCTCCCTGGCTGCCAATGCCAACTGGTATTATTTCCGTATCAGCGGTATCAGAGGCAAACAGATATATCTCACTCTCAAGGACAACGGAGTCCACGGACTCTCATATTCGTATGATGGTGACAACTGGAACCATTTCCCCCTCAACGAATCACCTCGCAGAAGATTGGATAAACGTTTTGACAAGGATACCGTATTCATTGCACTCTACCGCCCATACACAAACTCCTATCTCCAGGAACGCATTGCCGAGTGGGGCAGCAGAAAGGGAACACAGATTGATACGATAGGGTGGAGCTTTGAAAACAGACCTCTGCAGCTGCTGCACATCACCGACCCCAATGTGCCTGCATCAGCTAAAAAACGACTATGGTTCCACGGCCGCCAGCATCCAAGTGAGACTCCCGGATCCTGGCTCCTTGACGCTTTCATAGAAAAACTCACTTCCGATACTCCCGAGGCCAGGTCTCTTAGGGCACAAATTGATGCATACATACTACCCTTCGCCAATCCTGATGGAGTATTCAACGGTCTCTCCAGGTCCAATATTACCGGAGTCAACCAGGAAATCAACTTTGGAAGGAGCAACGACAGCACTGTTGTGGAAGTTCAGGCGATGAAAGCGATGTTCCGCAAACTCCATAACGAACAACCGATAGACTTGGTGCTTAACAATCACTCTCAGCATGCTGACTGCGCAATTTATTGGATGCACACCAGCAGCAGCACATCCATCGAATACTCGCGCAAGCAATGGGTCTTTGCGGGACTCTCATGCTCATTCAATCCCTATATGTATCCCAGGGAAATGTTGTTCTCCGATGTGGCCCCCAGATACTGCGAGGGTTGGTTCTGGGATAACGCGGGTGAGCGTACTATTGCATTGACCCTGGAGACTCCCTACACCTTTTATTCTTTTAACAAGGAGGGCGAATGGGTAAATGACTCCAACCTTA
Organism: Bacteroidales bacterium; assembly: GCA_012728975.1. Lineage (GTDB taxonomy): Bacteria > Bacteroidota > Bacteroidia > Bacteroidales > UBA932 > Cacconaster. The sequence continues at coordinate 14,237 of JAAYDZ010000040.1, read as the reverse complement.
AGTACTTTGGCGGGCGTCTCCTGGATGCTGTAGCCGAGTACTTCGGAATCTCTACACCTGGACGCATCCTGGTAGAAAATCCTGACAATCCAAAGGGATGGATCCCCCTATCCAACCAAAATATAGCATTTATGGGCGAAAGCGGATGGAGTTCTTCGGCAGCAGGATCCAAGATGATATATAGGGCTGATATGGTAGAAGCCGGGGAGTATGAACTCTATCGATATATTCCGGGTGACAATGTAGAGCCCCCTAAAGGTCGTAACGACTTTGGCGATACTGATCCGGGCGAACACGGATGGGTATTTGAATGCGAATTTGTCCAAAAAAGAGATGGGCGTTTCAAATATGTTTATAGGGCAAAAGAGGCCGGTGATATAGCCGACGCAATCCTTCTCTTAAAGAAAAACCAGATTAGTTTTTAGTTAGGAGTTCCAGTACCCAATATTAAAATAGTGCCTCTGGAATAACTATTTTCCTGCACCACGTAACTACTTTTTCTTCAGTATAAAATTGATCTCGTCAATATCTGCGTGGCCTGAACACCATAGACCTTCACCCTTATACTTGAAGTCCTTAACTACTAAAGTATCACTCTCAAACTCTCCTCCACCCTGCTCTCCATCGACATCTTCTGCAACGACTATTATTTCCGTTAAAGGAAAAGTATGAATATCAACGCGATATTCTCCTTGTGAGTTCGTAACAGCAGATCCCTCGAAATGAATTTGCTTTTGACCCAAGGAGTCTGTATAGGGATGTCCACCTACAGATACCTTAATGCCTTGAAGCGGTAACCCCTCCTCACTTCTCACATGCCCGCTGGTGGTATAAGATGCGCTTGGAGAGCCATACATGGCCGGACATCCGGCAAGAACTATTGATGGGAAAATAATGGCAAAGATTTTTGCAATCAAATTGCTCTTTCTTAAAATTAATTTTCGTTTCATAATCTCCATTTGTTAGCCAAGATGCTCTTTACGTAGCAGGTCGGCAACAGTTTTAACCGGGTTGAATGTAATAAGAGGAACTTCCACAAAGAGGGTATTCCAATTGCTCATTGCCCCATTCCAAAGACCGGGAAGTTCAAGTGCCTTGAGTTTACGTCCCTCATAGCTCTTGGATGAGATAAAACCAGCTTCTTCATTAATAAAACGTGAGAGGTCATATTTGCTGCCGTCGGCACCGGTAATCGAACATACCAGATCCACTGGATTAAAGTGGGTGCCTGAAGCAAAGAGACCGGCAGTACGGGGATCCGATGGATTGAGTTCTACACTTTCAAGTATCTGGAGCGAAGTACACCCATCTGCATCCTTTACTATGAAAGGACCTCCTCCCGGCTCACCCAGATTGCGCACCATTCCGCAAACCCTTACGGGACGGTCGAGCTTTGCTCGGAGCAATGCAGGAAGCACTTCGTAAGGAATTGTTTCCGGCAGTGTAATGCAAAATTGCTCATCCATAAAAACTGAAATCTCTTTACACAAAGCCACAATATCTTCCTTACAGCCTATTTTGAGCGCCCTGTCAAGGCGTGCAATGTAGTCAAAACAGTGTTCACGAAGTAAAATAAGTTTACCGATGAGGAGCTTTTTCCATATTACGGTCTGCTCGATAAAGTCCTCTTTTACCACATTGTCAATATTTTTTATGACAACAATGTCAGAGTCAATATCATTGACATTCTGTATCAGAGCACCATGTCCTCCGGGACGGAAGAGTAGAGAACCATCTTCTTTACGGAAAGGTTTGTTGTCCTCGGTAGCAGCAATTGTGTCCGTGGAAGGTGACTGTAGAGTGAAACTTATGGAATACTTCACCCCATAGCGTTTTTCATATCTCTCCTTGACAGATTCAGATAACTCCTTAAATCCTTCAAGATGCTCAGGTGAAACTGAAACCACAATGGAGATGGTACCATCCTTCATTTTGGCATAAAGGGCACCCTCTACCAAGTGTTCTTCGAAAGCTGTGCGTACATCATCGGAATACCTATGAAAAAGGAGCTGCCCCTTAGGTTTGGAACCATAACCGAGACCACTATCATTGAGCACCTTATCAATAATCTCCATTTGAGTGCAACCATCAAACATTTCCGGAGTATAAAATGCAAAATCCTTGATGCGTGATGTAAAATTACGTCCATAATCCGACATTTCACCACTCTCAAGCACGTTGAATAGATCTCTAAACATCCTAGAAGCAGCACCTGAGGCCGGAACAAACTTAGTTACCTTGAGAGAATTGGAAACAAAGGCATTGAAAGCCTTTTTCTTGTCATTTTCGGAGAAGACCTTAATGCCCCTGGCGGGCGTTGCCGCACTCAAGACATCAAGCCACTTAAACCCGGTCTCATAACGAGACATTTGTCTGGTAGCCTGCTCAACTGTAATGCCTCTTTCGGCAAAAACCTTTAAATCTTCACTATTAAACATAACTCAAAATTCTGTTCTGTAATTATAATGTGAACGTATCTGTTCAAATTTTCCAGGGTCCGAACGCAGCATTCTGTCATCCTCCCAGATATCATAAATGGAGCACAATCTGTCGCAAATCTCCACCTGAGACAACCCTTCCGTATCCAACCGAACTACCGCTGTGTCATCTCTTACTGCAAATTCTTTTAGGGCATCTATACCGAAATGTTCTCCGGCAGCTCTTACGACAGCCGTACTTCCGTTTATCTTGCCTTGCCTGGAATAGCCCGCAATATGCGGTGTAGCTATATCGACACACTGAAGCAATTCCATGTTGATCTTTGGTTCACCTCTCCACACATCTATAACCACACCTGACAGCTTTGTCAGATAACGCAAAAGTGCATCTTCACAGACAACTTCTCCGCGGGAAGTGTTAACAAAAATAGCCTTTTCTTTCATATCCTCAAAGAAAATGCCATCTGCAAAACCACGATTCTCCTTCCAAAGAGGAATATGCAGAGTCACTATATCTGACTGCGCAAGCAATTGATCCAATGGAGTGAAAAGATGTGCGTTGTGAGGTTCCAAGCTCTCTTTCGGAGGGTCATTGCACAATACCCTAAACCCTAACCTCCGACCGAAATCCGCAACTTTAGAGCCCACATTGCCCACTCCGATGACACCGAGAGTGAGTCCCTGCAGAGAGATACCCTTACGTTGCGCCAACGCATAAAGAGCTGTAAACAGATACTGCCTGACAGCTGAGGAGTTGCACCCCGGAACACTTGCCACTTGTACGCCATTATCGGAGCACCATTCTGTGTCGATATGGTCTGTACCGATGGTAGCACTTGCCACAAGTGAAACACGTGAACCTCTCAGCAGAGCGGCATCGCAAAAGGTACGGGTTCGCACAAATAGAGCATCCGCATCACGCACAACCTCCGGAGTGATATCTGAAGCCTTACAGAAAACGCAATCTGCGTAGTCACGTAAAATATCGGTATAAGGTATGGCACTGTCCGCCACAAATCTCCATTTCTTCTCCATATCATCAGTAGATGGTTATCTTGAGAACGTGCTCCTCCTGGAGCATCGTGTTGATCCTGTTCCGAATGCTCTCTAGTTGAAAAAAGAGTTGACTGCGAAGCACGGATGAAGAAATTTTACAGGAGAGTACACCATCCCTGAAAAACTTGTTCAAAGTAAGGCCCTGTATCTCTTCCGGCTTATAGTAAGAAGCGGTCATATCGAGCATGACCAGATCCCACGCTTCAAAGATGCGAGCGCAAAGGAGTCCCGATTCCAGATTGTCCTCTTTGATATACTCCTGCAAAACCTCAGCTACGGTACGACTCTTCTCTCTTCTCATAATTCAGGTTTTAAAGTGACCGAAATACTCCGTTTTCAACTTCGAAGGAGCGTGACTCCCCCTGTAAACTCTCCATCAATCTCTCTATTCGAACTTTGTTACTATCGGAAATGAAGATTTGACCAAAGTCATCTTTAAGAACAATCTTGAGGAGAGACTCCACCCTCTCCATATCCAACTTATCGAAAAGATCGTCAAGTAGCAGGATTGGAGGCTTGGAATAAATCCTCCTCATAAAGGAAAACTGCGCTAATTTCATTGCCAGCAGAAAACTCTTCTGCTGACCTTGTGAACCGCAGTTACGAATAGGATGATCTTCAATAAGGAAGGTCATATCATCCCGCTGAGGACCTAAAGTTGTATACTTAAGGATACGTTCCTTTTCTTGATCCTGCAGCAATAGTTCGGAAAAATCCCCATTATCGAGATCGGTGCGGTAGCGTATTTGGACTTCTTCCCTTCCTGCGGAGAGTCTGGAGTAGTACTCTCTCACGAGCGGATCAAGATTGTTGCAGAGTTCGCGCCGCGTATCACTAACATAGTGTGCGTGCGGAGCCATTTGCTCTGCAATTGTATCCAGCAGCACATCCGGTAGAAGATCCTCCTTAAGCAGCCGATTGCGTCTGATCAGAAGATGGGTATAGGTTTGGATATGGCGCAGGTAAGCGCGATCAGTTTGTGAGAGGATAAAGTTGAGATATTTGCGGCGCTCATCGCCGGAATCGTGTATGAGGGAACTGTCCGCAGGCGAAACCATAACTATGGGCAGCAGCCCGATATGATCGGAAAAGCGTTCATAATTGCGTCCGTTGCGGCGTACTATCTTGGTCCCGTTCCTACGTACAGAAACTCCAATGCGCTCCTCTACTCCACCAATATTATATACTCCCCCTATCTGGGCCTCGTCCGTGTCAAATTTACAAACATATCTATCGGAAGATGAGAAGAAACTCTTGGTCATCGAGAGATAATAAACAGCATCAAGCAAATTAGTCTTACCGGCTCCGTTGTTGCCCGATATGTAGTTGATTTTGGGTGAAAATTCGAGCGAAGCGGCGGCTATATTTTTATAATTTTGAAGTATAATGCTTTTAAGGTACATATAAGTCGCGTCAGAGTTTACAAAAGTACAAAATATTGTTTGTGTTTCCCATTTTTGTTGTAAATTTGCAATTCGCGAATTTTGCATAATTAATGCGAATAGCACGAATGTAATTACAAATAATACGGATATAGTTAGGATATAATAATACAATAACAATGGCTACCAAAAAGAAACAACCCGCTAAAAAACAAAACACTCAAGAAGAAGTTAAATTAGGAACAGCTATTTCTTCAATAGAACTCTTCTTTGAGGACAAGGATAACCAAAAAAAGCTCTTTATAGCTACAATAGCAATTCTTGTCATAGTATTCGGCATCGTCGCCCTCAACAGATGGTATATCCAACCACTTAAGACAGAAGCCAAGGCACAGATGTTTCCCGCAGAACAATTGTTCATGGAGGGAGACTATGTTACAGCTCTCAATGGTGACGGTAATGTTATGGGATTTGCGGAAATTGCAAACCAGTACGGCAACAAGGCCGGTAAAGTTATTCACTTTTACAAAGGCATATGCCAACTTAAGACCGGTGACAATGAAGGTGCAATCAAGTCCCTCAAAAAATACAGTGGAAAGGAGAAGATCGCAAAAGCCAGGGCTTACTGCTGTATTGCTGATGCTTATGTAAACCTTGACGACAACGCAGAGGCTCTCAAATGGTATAAAAAGGCCATTGCCGTTGACTCCAACACCTATACTGCAGGTTACCTTCTAAAAGCCGGTATCATTTGCGAAGAGATGGGAGACAAGGAGCAAGCACTCAATTTCTATGACGAAATTTCCGTAAAATATCCCAATACGCTCGAGGCTTACGAAGTAGGCAAATATATCTCACGCCTGCAAAACAATTAGTGCTATGGGAAGAGCATTTGAATTTAGGAAAGAGAGAAAATTCAAGCGCTGGGGCAATATGGCCCGGGTATTTACACGCCTTGGTAAAGAGATCACTATAGCGGCCAAGCAAGGTGGCACTGATCCTGCCGGCAACCCCCACTTGAGAACACTGATTCAAACTGCCAAGTCCGAGAACATGCCCAAGGAAAATATAGAAAGGGCTATAAATAGGGCTGTCGAAAAGGATCAGAGCGACTACAAGGAGGTGGTTTACGAGGGTTATGGCCCTCATGGAGTAGCTTTTCTCGTAGAGACAGCTACGGACAACACCAACCGAACGGTAGCTAATATCCGCAGTTATTTCGCAAAATATGGTGGCAGTCTAGGCACATCAGGCAGTGTGGCATTCATGTTTGACCACAAGTGCTCTTTTAAGGTTAAGAGTGAGAAGCCTGTTGACCTCGAAGAACTCGAATTTGAGCTCATAGATTATGGTGCCGATGAGGTGTTCCGAGACGAGGATGACGAGATCATCAACATTTATGGTGAGTTCACAGCATACAATACCATTCAAAAGTTTATTGAGGAGAAGGGATTTGAAATCGTCTCCGGCGGATTCGAGAGATTTCCTAATGGCGAACTCAAGAAAGTGAGTGCTGAGGAGAGAGTGGAACTGGACAAACTTATCGAAAAACTAGAAGAAGATGAAGATGTCCAAAATGTATATCACACTCTTGATATAGAGGAATAATTTTCAATTGTCAACAAATTTTAAGTCGTCCCCGTGGGGACGATTTTTTTATTAAAATAAATGGTTTATGTCATAATAATTGTTAAGTTTGCCGAATTGTTAAAAACCTTAATAATCTTTTAAATTTATCCTTAACAAATATGGACTTAACTCACATTGAACACATCGGTATAGCCGTAAAGTCTTTGGAAGAGGCTATCCCCTATTATGAAAATGTATTGGGTCTGAAGTGCTACAAAATCGAAGAGGTATCAGACCAAAAGGTCAAGACAGCATTCTTCCGAATTGGAGAAACAAAAATTGAACTTCTTGAGAGTACAGCCCCCGAAGGACCTGTTGCACAATTCATTGAAAAAAGAGGTGAAGGCATCCACCACATCGCATTTGCCACAAGAAGCGTAAAAGATTGCCTGGCTAAGGCTGAGGCCGAAGGCATAAAACTTATCGATAAAGCCCCTAGAAAAGGTGCTGAAGGTCTTAACATTGCTTTCCTCCATCCGAAGTCAACAATGGGTGTTCTCACGGAGTTTTGCGAACAAGGCGAATAACTAATAATTAATATTAAATAAAGTTTACAAGAATGAGTCATCAACTCGAAAAAGTAAAAGAGCTTATCGAACTTAGGGAAAAAGCTCGTTTGGGCGGTGGTCAAAAGGCTATTGACGCCCAGCATGCAAAAGGCAAATATACCGCTCGTGAGAGGATCACCATGCTCCTCGATGAGGGTAGTTTTGAAGAATTTGACATGTTCATGACCCACCGTTGTACAAACTTTGGAATGGAAAAGAAGACATTCCTAGGAGACGGTGTCGTTACAGGTTACGGCAGCATAAACGGTAGACTTGTTTATGTCTTTGCACAAGATTTCACCGTTATAGGAGGTTCTCTTTCTGAGACCCTTGCTTTAAGGATTTGTAAGGTCATGGACCAGGCCATGAAAGTGGGAGCTCCCATTATCGGTCTCAATGACTCCGGTGGGGCCCGTATCCAGGAAGGTGTGAATGCCCTTGCCGGCTATGCTGAGATTTTCCAGAGGAACATCCTCGCATCCGGTGTTGTGCCTCAGATTTCGGCTATTCTCGGCCCTTGCGCCGGAGGTGCGGTTTACTCGCCGGCACTTACCGACTTCAACATCATGGTTGAAGGCACAAGTTACATGTTCCTTACCGGACCTGCTGTTGTAAAATCGGTTACCGGTGAAGTTGTAACCCAGGAAGAACTTGGAGGTGCCAGCGTGCATGCCTCAAAGAGCGGTGTAGCACACTTTGCCGCTGCCTCTGAAGACGAGGCTCTAGCAACCATCCGTGAATTGGTTGGTTACATCCCACAAAACAATATGGAAGAGCCTCCCTACATGCACACTGAGGATCCTATCCACCGTCTCGAAGATTCTCTAAACGATATTATTCCGGATAGTCCCAACGCTCCTTATGATATGTATCATGTTATCGGTGCCATAGTTGATGACCATAAGTTCCTTGAAATCCACAAGAATTTTGCAAGAAATATTATCATCGGCTTTGCACGCTTAGGGGGCACCTCTGTGGGCATTGTTGCCAACCAGCCTAAAAATCTGGCCGGAGTACTCGACATCAACGCTTCCAAAAAGGCCGCACGTTTCGTGCGCTTTTGCGATGCATTCAATATCCCTATCATAACTCTCGTTGATGTTCCGGGCTTCCTTCCCGGCACACAGCAGGAGTATGGCGGAATCATCCTCAACGGCGCAAAACTCCTCTATGCATATGGTGAGGCCACTGTTCCCAAAGTTACTGTTACCCTCAGAAAATCTTACGGTGGAGCTCATATCGTGATGAGCTGTAAGCAACTTCGCGGTGACATCAACTATGCATGGCCTACGGCCAGCATCGCCGTAATGGGGGCTGATGGTGCCGTAGAGGTACTCTACTCCAGAGAAATCAGAGCCGAAGAGGATCCCGAGAAACGAGCTGAGTTTATAGAAGCAAAGAAAAAAGAGTACGAAGATCTCTTCAGCAACCCTTACAATGCTGCCAAGTATGGCTACATTGACGATATTATTGAACCCAGGAATACCCGTTTCCGTGTCATCCGCGCTCTTGAGCAGCTCTCTACAAAGAAGCTCGTCAATCCTCCAAAGAAACATGATAACCTTCCACTCTAATCCAAGGACAATGCCAATGAAACGAATATTTAAAACATTTCTTGTAGTTGCCGGACTTGGTATTGCATTTATTGCGAATGGGCAAAATCAAGGCGCCATGCGCATCAATGAATATCTCGTTATAAATACTGACGACTATCAGGACGACTTCGGACAGCAGAACTCGTGGATAGAGCTATTCAATTCTTCCTACGGTACTGTGGACATTGGGGGATGTTACCTCACAGATGATTCGACCAATCTTAAAAAATACCCTATCCCCGGTGGTGACGTATTGACGGCGATCAAACCACGGCAACATGTACTTTTCTGGGCAGACAATCAACCTTACCGCGGAACATTCCATGTCTCGTTCGATCTGGAAAATGCTGAAGAGATTATTCTCGTAAAGAGTGACGGAGTTTCCATTATAGACAGGATTCCTGTCCGTAAAGACCTCGCCCCAAATGTCTCATTTGGCCGAACAGATGATGGAATTGGCTCCATAAATGGAGATGGCGAAGGATGGGAAATAATGGAAAGAACCACTCCCAGCACCAATAATCGTACAATCGACAAGACCCTTCAGTCCAACAGGATGAAAGCAATGGACCCATGGGGTTGGATTATGTCTGTTTTGGCAATGACGGTTGTCTTTGTTGCTCTGATTTTTCTCTACCTGATTTTCAAGCAAATCGGAAAAATTAATATCAGGCAGGGCAAGAAGAGGGCAGCTGCCAAAACCGGCAAAAAGGTTACTGAAACTCTCTACGGCGAGGCACCTGGTGAAGCTTATGCTGCTATTGCATTTGCTCTCCACCTTTACAGAGTCGAAAGTGAAGCACATGATGAGGAAAGTTTCATAATGACTCTTCAGCATACTGACAGATCGTATTCACCCTGGAGCTCCAAGATCTACTCTTTGCGCCAGCTACCTCAACTTAAAAGGAAATAACATTTAACTTGAATCGAAATGAAAGAATATAAACTCAAAATAAACGGTAATAACTATTTTGTTGTAATTGATGATATAGAGGAGACTTCCGCTACTGTTGAGGTCAACGGCACACCATATAGTGTTGAGTTCGAAAAACCTGTAGCCAAATCCTCCGGCCCCGTAAAAATCATCCGAACATCCACTCCTGCTGCCGTATCTGCAGCTAAACCCGTTATACAGCCCGTTTCACCCGCCGCCGGTACTACAGCCGTAAAATCACCTCTTCCAGGTGTGATACTGGAGCTCAAGTGCGCAGTGGGCGATACAGTAAAAAAGGGTGACACCCTCCTTGTTCTCGAGGCAATGAAGATGGAAAATGCAATTGAAGCTACTGCAAACGGAAAAGTTGAAAGCATTAAGGTCGACAAAGGTGATTCTGTACTTGAAGGCGACACACTTGTAGTAATAGGATAGGACAGTATAGTATGGAAAATATCTTATTAAATCTCAAAACATTCTGGCAGTTTACCGGATTTGCCAACTTGCAGTGGGGCCATCTTATAATGATTGTCATAGGCTGCATATTTATCTATCTTGCCATTAAAAAAGAATGGGAGCCGATGCTGCTGGTTCCTATCGGATTTGGTATCCTAATAGGAAATATTCCTCTGTTTGCCGGTTTAAGTGTAGGAGTTTATGAAGAGGGATCTGTGTTGAACATTCTCTACCAGGGAGTTCAGCAGGGGTTTTATCCACCTCTTATTTTCATGGGTATCGGTGCTATGACCGACTTCTCTGCACTTATCTCCAATCCAAAACTGCTTCTTATCGGTGCGGCGGCACAGTTTGGTATCTTCGGAGCCTACGCTATCTCTCTTGCTGTCGGATTTGAGCCCTCCCAGGCCGGTGCCATAGGTATTATCGGTGGTGCTGACGGTCCTACAGCCATCTTCCTGACATCAAGACTTGCTCCTGACCTTTTGGGCGCAGTTGCCGTTTCAGCCTATTCATATATGGCTCTGGTACCTGTTATACAGCCACCCATTATGAAAGCCCTTACCACTAAAAAGGAGCGTCTGATCCGAATGAAGCCCCCCAGGCCTGTAGCTACTACAGAGAAGATACTCTTCCCTATCATCGGTTTTCTGTTGACGGCATTTATCGTGCCCTCAGGTATTCCGCTGCTCGGTATGCTCTTCTTTGGTAATCTGATCAAAGAAAGCGGCGTTACCAGACGCCTCGCAAATACGGCAAGCGGGCCGCTTATTGATGTGGTTACTATTCTAATAGGTCTTACAGTAGGTGCATCCACACAGGCAGATCACTTCCTTCGCCCGGAATCGGTAAAGATTTTTATTATTGGTGCGCTCTCATTTATAATCGCAACATTTGCAGGTGTACTCTTTGTAAAAATATTCAACCTCTTCCTTAAAGAGGGCAACAAGATAAACCCTCTCATAGGCAACTCGGGAGTATCAGCTGTGCCTGATGCAGCCAGGGTTTCTCACATGATAGGCTTAGAGTACGACAAGACAAATTACTTGTTGATGCACGCTATGGGGCCAAATGTGGCCGGAGTTATTGGTAGTGCAGTTGCAGCAGGTATTCTTCTGGGATTCCTGGCCTAATTTTAGATAATTTTTAGGCAAAAAAGACGGTAAACAAAGAATTTACCGTCTTTTTTGTTGCGATTACTTTTCAATTTATTTATATTTGTGACCTGAAACATTAAGTATTTATAAATCTTACGATATGCAAAACAAGTTGCAGGAACTTACAGACAAGCTCTACAACGAAGGGCTGTCCAAAGGAAAACAGGAGGCCGAAGAGCTAAAAGCCAAGGCACTCAAAGAGGCGGATAAAATTTTATCAAAGGCAAAGGACGAAGCATCCGCCATTATTGCAAATGCGGAAAAGGATGCATCGGAGATTATCACCCGCGCTGACAATGATGTTAAAATGGCCTCTACCCAGGCTATTAACGCCTTGAGGCAACAGGTTGAGAAGATGATCATCACAAACACCGTTACCCCGGCTGTCAAAGGAGCAATGTCCGACACTCAACTGATTAAATCCGTTATTACCACTATTGCAAGTGCATTTAATGCTGCAAATCCAGATTCTGTTGCTCTTGAGATGATACTTCCACAGAGCATGAAGTCGGAGCTTGAGGATTTCCTTAAAAATGAAATAAAAGGTAAACTCTGTAAGGGGCTCGAAGTAGAATATGTTAAAGGCCTTTCCAGCGGATTCAAAATCGGTCCTAAGGATGGTGGCTATATGATCAGCTTTACCGATGACGATTTTAATGCCATGATTGGCGGATACCTCAGGCCTGCAACCAGACGCATTTTATTCGGCGAATAATGGGCAATTATCACTATATCATTGCCGGACTGCCCGATCTGCTCCTTGACTATGGTCCCCAGGCTCTTGATGCTGCTTCTTTGCAAAAGAGCATTACAGAAATGCTTTCGGACGAGGACTATAGGCTCATGAACTGGCTTAATTTCGGTCTGGACAAAAAATCCCTCTCCCGTCATTTTTACCGTGCCGCTGCACACCATTCCAACCTCTTCATAAGGGAATACTTTTCCTTTGACAAATGTGTAAGAGATGCTCGCCTCTGTTGGCTTGATGGTGTGGACTATGAAGGCGATTTCGAGGAGTACCCACGTTTGAAACAAATTTTTGTAATGGACAATCTCTTAGAAAGGGAGCGTCAGTTGGACCGTTTGATGTGGGACAAAATCAATGAAATAACTTCCGGAGAACTTTTCAACATCAATGTTCTGCTAGGTTTCTTCACGAAAGCAAGGATTGTGGAGAGATGGACAAAACTTGATCCAGAGAGCGGCAAAGAACTATTTGCGCATCTTGTAAACGAGGTCAGAGCCACTTTTAAGGGAGTCAATTACGAATCTTAAACAAGTAAAACATACAAACAAGCATGAAAAGTACAGGTATTGTAACAGGCATCATTTCCAATCTGGTGACAGTCGAAGTTAACGGCCATGTCTCCCAGAATGAGATTTGCTACATCGATCTTGGCGGAACTAAACTTATGGCCGAGGTGATCAAAATCTCCGGAAAAAATGCTTTTGTACAGGTATATGAGAGCACACGTGGCCTAAAACAGGGCGATACAGTCGAATTTGCAGGCCATATGTTGGAGGCCACCCTGGGGCCAGGACTTCTCTCCAGCAGTTTTGACGGGCTTCAGAACAACCTCGAAACAATGGAGGATATTTTTCTCAAGAGAGGAGAATATACAAAACCGCTGGATCACAACAGAATATGGCACTTTACCCCTTCAGCCAAGCCTGGTGATAAGGTATTTGCCACTGACTGGCTCGGAGAGGTAATGGAAGGCTGGCTAAACCACAAGATTATGGTCCCCTTCTCCTTCGACGGAGAATTCACCATAAAGAGTATTGCTTCGGAGGGGGACTACAAGATCGATGATACTATAGCAATACTCACTGATTCTGAAGGAGAAGAGCACAAAGTAACAATGGTTCAGAAATGGCCTGTCAAAGTAGCTATTGGGGGGTACCTTGAGAAGCCTCGTCCCTATCGCATAATGGAAACCGGAGTGCGCTGTATGGATACCCTAAACCCTATTGCAGAAGGGGGTACCGGCTTTATCCCCGGCCCCTTCGGATGCGGAAAGACTGTACTCCAGCACGCAATTGCCCGTCAGGGAGATGCAGAAGTTATAGTTATGGCTGCCTGCGGTGAGCGAGCCAACGAGGTGGTGGAGATCTTTACCGATTTCCCTAAACTCATTGACCCGCATACCGGCCGCAAGCTGATGGAGAGAACCACAATAGTTTGTAACACATCCAATATGCCGGTAGCAGCACGTGAAGCTTCTGTATACACGGCTATGACAATCTGTGAGTATTACCGCGCCATGGGTATGAAAGTGCTTCTGCTGGCAGACTCTACCTCCAGATGGGCCCAAGCGCTTCGCGAAATGTCCAACCGTATGGAGGAACTGCCGGGTGCAGATGCATTCCCTGTGGACCTTACTGCCATCATCTCCAATTTCTACTCAAGGGCAGGCATAGTTAAACTGCGCAACGGAGAGACAGGTTCTGTTACTTTTATAGGTACAGTATCTCCAGCCGGTGGAAACCTGAAGGAGCCCGTGACAGAAGCCACAAAAAAGGCCGCACGCTGTTTCTATGCACTCTCTCAGGCACGCGCGGATATGAAGAGGTACCCTGCGGTCGATCCCATTGACTCGTACTCCAAGTATCTGGAATATCCTGAGGTAATAGATTTCCTGGCCGAGCGTGTAGATAAACATTGGGTAGACAAGGTCAACCGCGCCAAAAACATCATCCGTAGAGGCAAGGAGGTTGCCGACCAGATTAATATCCTCGGAGATGACGGTGTACCTATGAGTTATCATGAACTCTACTGGAAATCCGAGCTGATAGACTTTGCAATCCTGCAGCAGGATGCATTTGATCCTATTGATTCCCTGACTTCCATGGAAAGGCAGGAATATATGCTCACACTCGTGCTGGATGTCTGCGACACCCATTTAGAGTTTGAAAACTTCGAAGAGTGCGGAAACTTCTACAAAGAACTGATCAACATACTACGCCAGATGAATTATTCCGAATTCAAGAGCGAGCAATTCAACAGATACCTTGAGCAACTTAACAACAAACTGAAAAAAT
>JAAYDZ010000039.1 GCA_012728975.1 Bacteroidales bacterium | reverse complement strand
GACACAAATCGGATCAAACTTCTATTTCAATACGAAGAATCCGCGCATCAATCCTTATATAGGAGTGATGGGACAGTTCAAGTTGGCCCGTATAGAAGCATATTATCCTTATACCGGACAGACCGTACAGGATGACACCAACTTTGGTGGCACCACCAATAACGGTCCGCAGGTTCCCGGGCTTGATGATCCTCTCGATGTGGGTCAGCAACTCAACAACCCCTGGAATCAGACCAGCACGGGTAGCGGCGCAGGGTTCGATGATATCGCATTGCACCGTGCCTCTCTCAGAGGTGCTCAGGTATTGGGATTTGGCGGAGGACTGACAGCAGGCGTCAGCTACTCATTGGCTCAGGGTCTTATTCTGAGCTTCGAAGTAGCTCCCGTTCTCTATCAGTATTCGCTATTACACTTGCAAGTGCAGGGACAAGATGCTTACTATGCTATGAATCACAACATCAGAGCGTTTGCTTTTCCTCAACTGAAGCTTGGCATCCGCTTCTAATAATATGATTATTAGCGAGTAGCATTACTAAAGCTTAAAAAGGCGACCATCGGGTCGCCTTTTTTTGTTTCATTACTCCAATGCCTGTGTGAGTGTGATGAATTGTTCGACAGAGAGTTGCTCGGGGCGCTCCTCGGCAAATGGAATCGAATTGGACAACAATTGTTCAGGTCGGGCCTCAGCGACCTGACGCTCTTCTACAGATTGTTTCCCCGGCTCAGCCAGATCTGCAATGAGAGGTTTTAGGGAGTTGCGGAGTGTTTTACGACGCTGGTTAAATGCAGTTTTGACTACAATTTTAAAGAGTTTTTCGTCGCAATTCAGCCCGGTACGACTGTTGCGTGTAAGGCGGATTACAGCCGATTTGACCTTCGGAGGAGGTACAAACGCTCCTTCACCCACGGTAAAGAGATATTCTATGTCATACCATGCTTGCAGAAGCACTGATAGTATGCCGTAGGTTTTGGAACCGGGGGGAGCTGCAATCCTTTCTGCCACCTCTTTCTGTATCATACAGACTACTTCGGGTATTTGCTCTTTGTAGTCCAGAACCTTGAAGAATATTTGAGAGGAGATGTTGTAGGGAAAATTGCCGATAATGGAAAACTTTCCCGTGAAGAGTTTGGTGAGATTGGTTTTCAGGAAGTCAGACTGGTATAGGACAGGCCCTAGTTGTGGCCATTTCTCGATAAGATACCTTACAGATTCGCTGTCTATTTCTATCACTTTGAGGCGCACATCCTCACGAGTAAGAAGGTATTGTGTGAGTACTCCCATTCCCGGACCTATCTCAAGTGCATCAAAAACGCCATCGCCGGTACCCCTAAGAGCATCGACTATGTTGCGCGCTATAGTCTGATCTGTCAAAAAATGCTGTCCAAGCCCCTTTTTAGGCCTTACAGCGGGTTTGGAAAATTGTGTGGGGAGTTTACTCATTTGCAATGAAATGGTCGTACATGAGCTTTATTATGCCCTTTAACAATCCCTCATCCGATCTCTTCGCTCCGCTGCTGATGACGATAAAGCCATATTTCTCCTCAGGATGGAAGAACATCGCACTTCTTAGTCCGTATGCACCGCCTGTATGACCTACAAGCTCCACTTCGGGGATATAATCCGCATTGCGCCACAAAGCCAGTCCGTAGTGCTCATCATCAGAACGGGGAGTCTGCATATTTTTGGAGCCCTCCTCAGAGATGATGCGCTCCTTTGCTCCGGGATAGAGACCGTAATTTATATGCATCATCATATATTTTGCCAGGTCGGTGGTGGAGATTTTCATTCCGCCGGTAGGGGAGAAAATAGGAGTGGTGTAGCCGGTGATATAGTTGGCAATATCTTCAGCTCTTGATCTGTATGCGGCTGGCTGTGCTTCTAAACTGTCATTCTCCGGGTTGTATGAGTAGAGTGTGGCAAAGCGGGTTGCATCGAGTGCATCGATATCGTAGCCTCCGTAGAGTCCGAGGGGATTGAGTATGTGGTTTATTACGTATTGGTCAAAGCGCTCTCCCGAGAGTTTCTCAAGGATAGTACCGGCCATATTGAAATTGAGATTACAATATTGGTAGCCTTTTCCCGGCTCATAATCGTTGTAGCAGCCGGCGCAGTCGGGGTTTGTTGCGGGATTGATGACATCCAGTGTAAAATAACCCAAAGAGTCACTTAGGCTGGAGGTGTGTGAGAGCAGCATCTCGAGAGTGATGACTGTCTCAGGATATTTCGGATTACGTACAGGGAATCCCATCAGATCGCTTACATCGGTATCAAGTGTAACTTTGCCCTGTTCAACAAGCTGCATTAGGGATGTTGCGGTAAAGGATTTGGAGATGGACGCAATTCTGAAAATGGTCTGAGCATCTACCTCTTCTCCTGTTTCAAGGTCTTTTACTCCAAAATAGTTGTCGTAGATGATCTTATTATCCTTGACAACCGCCACTCCGAGGCCGACATTTCCGATCTCCTCCCTGAAAGCGTTAAGATCGTTTTCAAATTCCGGGTAGGATTTGGGACCGCAGGCTGTGAGCAGAATAGCACACAGTGCAAATAGGGTGATTTTCTTCATAATTGTAGGTTTTGATAAATAGTTTTTACAAAGATACGATTTCAAGTGAAAATAATTGGTATTTTTGTGGACTATGAAAGAGAAGAAACCGGCTACTCCGCTGCTCAGGCAGTTTTATGAGATCAAGGCGCAATATCCCGGATCTCTGCTCCTTTATAGGGTGGGTGATTTCTATGAGACCTTCGGGGAGGATGCCATTACTGCGAGTAAAGTGTTGGGTATCGTTTTGACGAGGCGCGCCAGCGGTAAGGGCAAATTTATTGAAATGGCAGGAGTGCCTCATCATGCTCTGGAGAGTTATCTTCCCAAACTGGTGCAGGCGGGCTACAAAGTAGCGGTTTGCGACCAGCTGGAGGATCCGAAACTCACCAAAAAGTTAGTTAAACGCGGTGTTACCGAGCTTGTCACCCCGGGAGTTGCCTACAACGATACGATTCTCAAGCAAAATGAGCACAATTATCTGGCTGCGGTCGCATTTGAGGGAAAGAGTGGGGGAGTTGCCCTCCTTGATATCTCCACAGGTACATTTAAAGTAGCTGAGGGATCGCTTGAGTATATCGAAAACCTCCTTTCTGGCAGCGCTCCCAAAGAGATTTTGGTGGAGAGAAGTTATTGCGACGGTTTCCGAAAAAGGTTCGGCAATATCGCCTATATTTCTCCTCTCGACGAGTGGGCCTTTGTCTTTGAATCGTGTCACAAAAAGCTCTGCAACCATTTTTCCATAAACTCACTCAAGGGATTTGGCATAGAGGGAATGCCGCTGGGTATAAAAGCGGCGGGTGCGATTCTCTTCTATATGGAGATTACCCACCACCATTCGCTGGGACACGTAAGCTTCATTTCTCGTATCGATGAGGGGGATTTTGTCTGGATAGACAAATTTACCTTCCGCAATCTGGAGATCTTCACTCCTCTGGCCGGAGTGGAAGGAATTTCGCTGCTGGAGACCATTGACAGATCCGGCTCCCCAATGGGCGCACGCAGACTTCGGGAATGGCTCGCAATGCCCATCAAAGATATTTCGGAGCTCACATTGCGCTATGATACCATTTCCGCCTTTCAGGCTGACGAAATGATGCTGGAGAAGGTCAGGGGTCGCATCGGAGATATCGGAGATCTGGAGAGGATCATCTCCAAGGCATCTGCAGGCAAGCTTCTGCCGCGTGAGGCGCTTCAACTTTCGAGAGGTTTGGATGCCATAGCAGAGATAAGAAAGCTGCTCCTCAGTAGTTCCAATCCGGTATTCTCCTCCTGTATAGAGCAGTTGGATGCTTGCAGGGAGCTCTCCAGGGCTATTTCCACACAAATCCTGCCCGATACCGCCGCTCAGATTGGCAAGGGGGATGTGATAGCGCGCGGAGTGTCGGAAGAGCTCGATTCGCTGCACGATGTGCTCTCTCACAGCAAGGAGATATTGCTGGATATTCAGCAGCGGGAGAAGGAACGTACAGGAATACCTTCGCTCCGTATCAGTTACAACAATGTTTTCGGATATTTTCTCGAGGTGCGCAATACCCACAAGGATCGCGTACCGCCGGAGTGGATCCGAAAGCAGACGCTTGTAAGCGCGGAGCGTTATATCACTCCGGAGCTTAAACAATACGAAGAGAAGATCCTCGGAGCAGAGGAGAAAATACTTGCTCTCGAAACAGAGATATATGGCGCGCTGCTGGCCTCTATTCAGGCTCAAGTTGGCATAATTCAGCGCAACGCTTCGGTAGTGGCGCGTCTGGATGTGCTAGCCGGCTTTGCGCGCCTTGCACTGGACAACAATTACTGCCGTCCGCAGGTGGATGATTCGCTGGAGATAGATATTACCGGAGGCCGTCACCCCGTAATAGAGACCCGTATGGCTCCCGGAGAGGAGTATATCCCCAACGATCTCCAACTCTGTAATGACTCGCAGCAGATAATTATTCTCACCGGACCCAATATGTCCGGAAAATCGGCTTTCCTGCGACAAACGGCGCTAATAGTACTCATGGCCCAGATAGGATCGTTTGTCCCCGCAAAAGGCGCAAAAATAGGCATTGTGGACAAAATATTCACCAGAGTCGGGGCGTCTGACAATATTTCGCGAGGAGAATCCACATTTATGGTGGAAATGCTGGAAACAGCCACTATCCTCAACAATCTTTCTCAGAGGTCGCTGGTACTGCTCGATGAGATAGGGCGTGGGACAAGTACTTATGACGGAATGTCGATTGCTTGGGCGATAGTGGAATATCTGCACAGCAGCCCCAAGAAAGCCAAGACGCTTTTCGCTACCCACTATCACGAGCTCAACGACCTGGAGGAGCTTCACGAACGTGTCTATAACTACCATATTTCAGTAAGGGAGAGTGACGGTAAGATCATCTTCCTGCGTAAGCTTTGCAGGGGCGGTGTTGCACACAGTTTCGGTATTCACGTAGCCCGTCTTGCCGGAATGCCGGATGATGTTGTAAAACGTGCAGAGGCCAGGCTTGCTGAACTTGAGGCAGAAGGCCGCGCAGCTTCATATCACCATATGGCCTCTACCGCGACACCCGGCTCCGGATCTGTTGACTCGCCGGGTTCGGCATCCGGTAGGGCTGCTCCATCTCCGGCCCTTTGCGGCCCTCTTTCGGATTCGCCCCCCGATAAGGCAGTCAAGAGCAGCACCGGCATTGATGTCGGATCTGCCACATTTACACCCAAAACCGGAAAATCCGCCCGTTCCACCCCTGATAAAGGAGTACAGCTCACTCTTTACCAATTGGATGACCCGCTGTTACTCGAGATCAAGGAGGAGCTCAAGAATATTGATATCAACCAAATGTCTCCCTTAGATGCATTTGATACCATAAGGAGACTCAAAAAGAAAATCGGTTTGTAAGATTGATCATTTAAGAATTGAAGAAGGATTTGTGATGAGAGATTTGTTGGCGGATAAGTTCAGGACCACCCTTTCACTGGCAGGTGTCAGCATAGGGATTTTTTCGATTGTGGCGGTCTTTACCGTCGTGGATTCATTAAAAGAGAGTGTAAATGAGGGCTTCCGAAAGTTCGGGAGCGATATGGTAATGGTCGAACGCGTACCTATTGAACCCGACTTTGACCAGGATGGACGACAGAAATTGTGGCAATACGACAGCAGGCCGCAGATCGAGTGGCAGGAGTATCTTTTTCTTGAGGAAAACAGCACTACAGCAGATCGTATGGCATTTTCGGCCTCATTTGATATGGAGTGCGCAGCCGGTCGTGAGAGTTATGATGAAGGAGCATTTGTTGCTGTTGACGGAGACTGGAGGATGATGGTGCAGGAGAAAATTCTACATGGACGCGGATTCACCACCGGAGAGCTTTCAAGCGGTGCTGCCGTCACTATAATTGGCTCGGATGTGGCGCAAAAGCTCTTTGCCGATATAGCTGATCCGGTCGGCAGAATAATAACGGTCGGCGGCACTCCGCTTCGCGTAATAGGCATTTTTGCTTCTGCAGGAGAAAATATGGTCAGCATGATGGATGTCGATTGTGTCAGATTGATCCCGATCCGGTTTGCACTTCGTTTAGTAGATATTGATTCGCCGACTGTCAAAACTCGTATCACAGCGGCATCATATCAGGCGGGAGAGGAGGGTCAGGAAGGGATTTCCAAAGAGGAACTTAAAAGTGAATTGCGGATACTGATGCGTCAGTATCGTAGGTTAAGGCCGGCTCAGGAGGATGACTTTGCTCTCAATGAACTCTCATTTGTTGCGGAACAATTCCAGTCGGTATTCGGGATGTTAAATACGGTCGGCTGGGTGGTCGGCATTTTCTCCTTGCTTGTCGGCGGATTCGGAATAGCCAATATAATGTATGTTTCCGTGGAGGAACGTACCCGTATCATAGGGATTAAAAAGGCTCTGGGAGCTCGCAAAAGGGTTATTACGATGCAGTTTTTGGCCGAAGCGGCTACGTTGTCTATATTGGGAGGTCTGGCCGGTATAGCATTGGTCTGGCTTGCCACATTGCTCATTCCCGACACCCTTTTTCCTATATCTCTTTCATTGGCAAATATCCTCAAAGGTATAGCTATTGCGCTTGTTATCGGTATAGTTTCCGGAGTCGCACCTGCACGTCATGCGGCTTCGTTACATCCTGTAGATGCCATGAACAGCTAATTAAATGGTCACAAAAAACGGCCTGCCATTGGCGACAGACCGATTATTTATCATAATAGGAAAACAATATCAGTCGAGCTTCAGCACCGCCATGAATGCACTCTGAGGTACCTCAACGGAGCCTATCTGGCGCATACGCTTTTTGCCCGCCTTCTGCTTTTCGAGGAGTTTGCGTTTACGGGATATGTCACCTCCATAACACTTGGCGGTCACATCCTTGCGCAACTGACGTACTGTCTCCCTGGCAATGATCTTGGATCCTATGGCTGCCTGAATAGCGATGTCAAACTGCTGGCGCGGTATCAACTCTTTGAGTCTTTCGCAGATTTTCCTGCCAAAGTCATAAGCATGATCTTGATGAATCAGAGTGGAAAGCGCATCTGCCGGTTCACCATTGAGAAGGATGTCCAACTTTACAAGTTTGGCTTCACGGTACCCTATCAGATGGTAGTCAAATGAGGCGTATCCTCTGGAAATAGATTTGAGTTTGTCGTAAAAGTCAAAAACAATCTCCGAAAGCGGCATATCGTAGGTCAGTTCAATCCGGTCAGCCGAGATATAATGCTGGTTTTTGAGGGTACCTCTCTTATCCAGGCAGAGCTTCATTATCGGACCGAAATATTCGGTTTTAGAGATAATCTGTGCATGAATATAAGGCTCTTCGATATGGTGAATAAGGGTGGTGGGAGGAAGTCCCGAAGGATTGTGCACTTCCAGACATTCACCCTGGGTTGTGAAGACCTTGTACGAAACGTTTGGAACGGTGGTAATCACATCCATATCAAATTCGCGGAAAAGACGTTCCTGAACTATTTCCATATGAAGCATTCCCAAAAATCCGCAACGGAATCCAAATCCGAGAGCAAGCGAGCTCTCCGGTTCAAATACCAGTGAAGCATCGTTAAGCTGAAATTTCTCCAAAGATGCACGGAGGTCTTCATATTGGTCCGCACTTACGGGGAACATACCCGCATAGAGCATAGGCTTGACATCCTCAAATCCGGCAATGGCACTCTTGCAGGGATTGTGAACATGCGTAATAGTATCACCCACCTTCACTTCCGCAGCTGTCTTTATACCTGAAATAATATATCCCACCGAACCGCATCCGATCTCCTCTTTGGGAAGGTATTTCATCTTGAGGACACCCACTTCGTCGGCCTCGTATTCCTTGCCGGTATTGACAAATTTGACCCTGTCGCCTTTGCGGATAACACCGTTTGCCACCTTGAAATAGGCTATAATACCCCTGAAAGAGTTAAACACCGAGTCAAATATCAATGCCTGGAGTGGAGCATCCGGATCGCCCTGTGGGGCGGGAATCTTTTCTACGATAGCTTCCAGGATCTCTTCGATGCCGATACCCATACGTGCCGATGCGAGTAGCACCTCTTCGTTTTTACAACCGAGGAGGTCGGTTACCTGATCCCGCACCACATCCACCATAGCAGCTTCCACATCGATTTTATTGAGGATGGGAATGATCTCAAGGTCATGCTCAATGGCGAGATAGAGATTGGAGATGGTCTGGGCCTGTATGCCCTGTGTGGCATCAACTATCAAAAGGGCTCCTTCGCAGGAGGCGATGGCACGTGATACTTCATATGAGAAATCTACGTGGCCCGGAGTATCAATCAGATTTAGAGTATATTTTTCACCTTTGTGTACATATTCCATCTGGATGGCGTGGCTCTTTATAGTGATGCCCTTTTCCTTCTCCAGATCCATGGAATCCAGCACCTGCGTCGCCATATCACGGCGATCGATGGTATTGGTAAATTCGAGCAGTCTGTCAGCCAGAGTGCTCTTACCGTGGTCTATATGTGCAATGATGCAAAAATTCCTAATGTGTTTCATACTTATCTACTTCCAAAGCGCAAAGATAATGATTATCTTTGTTTTTTAATTTCATTTCGCACTATGAACGACATTCATACTTATCAAAAAATCGCATCTCAGATTAGAAGGGATATCCTCAGGATGGTCACAGGTGCAGGATCCGGTCACCCCGGAGGTTCGATGAGCAGTGCCGACATTCTGACGGCACTCTATTTCAAGGAGTTGAATGTGACTCCGGAGAGTTGGAACAGGGAGGGCACCGGTCACGATATGTTCTTTCTCTCCATCGGGCACGTTTCTCCTCTCTTTTACAGTGTGCTGGCCCGCAGAGGCTATTTTCCTATTTCCGAGCTGGGCACATTCAGGGTATACGGCAGCCGGCTCCAGGGACATCCCTCAATTGAGGCAGCTCTTCCGGGAGTGCACCAGGCTTCCGGTTCTTTAGGACAAGGGCTTTCCGTAGCCATTGGAGCGGCACTTGCCAAACGTCTTGCGGGCGACAAGAGCAGGGTATTTGCTCTTATTGGTGACGGTGAGTCTCAGGAGGGTCAGATCTGGGAGGCGGCGGGAGCAGCAGTTCACCACAGGGTTGACAATCTCATCGCTATGACCGACTGGAATCACCAGCAGATAGACGGTACCACTGAAGAGGTACAGAGCCTGGGCGATCTTACCCTCAAGTGGAACTCTTTCGGATGGGAGTGTATCGTGGCCAACGGTCACAATTTCAACTCCATTTTTGAGGCATTCGGCAGGGCTAATTCTCTTTTGGGCAGCGGTCGTCCGGTAATGATTCTTTTCGAGACCGAAATGGGTCACGGAGTGGATTTTATGGCAGGTACTCACGAATGGCATGGAAAGAGTCCTTCGAAAGAGCAGTGTGAAAGGGGACTTGCCCAACTTGAAGAGACTTTGGGAGACTATTAAAAATTGATGCAATGAAAAAATATATCAATACAGGAAATAAGGATACCCGTTCGGGTTTTGGAGCGGGTCTTTCGCATCTCGGTGCCACCAACCCCAAAGTAGTTGCGCTCTGCGCAGATTTGACGGGCTCGGTAAAGATGGATGCTTTTGCAAAAGCTCATCCGGAAAGATTTTTCCAATGTGGCATCGCCGAGGCAAATATGATAGGAATGGCGGCAGGACTTGCAATTGGCGGTTATATTCCTTTTGCGGGCACATTTGCAAATTTTGCCGCAGGCAGGGTTTATGACCAGATCCGACAATCGGTTTGCTACTCTGAAACCAACGTCAAAATAGCCGCATCCCACGCCGGTATCACTCTCGGCGAAGATGGCGCTACGCACCAGATCCTCGAGGATATCGGACTTATGAGGATGCTTCCAAATATGGTGGTAATCAATCCTTGCGACTACAACCAGACCAAAGCGGCCACCATCGCAGCAGCAGCCTGGCAAGGTCCCGTTTATCTGAGGTTCGGACGCCCGGGAGTACCTAACTTTACTCCTGAGGAGCAAGTTTTCGAAATAGGAAAAGCACTGCATCTCAATGAGGGATCCGATGTCACCATAATTGCCACCGGACACCTTGTCTGGGAGGCGATCCAGGCTGCTAAAATCCTTGAAACAGAGGGAATAAGCGTGGATCTCCTGAATATTCATACCATTAAACCTCTTGACCGTGAAGCAATCTTATCTTCGGCGGCAAAGACCGGTCGCGTTGTGTGTGCTGAAGAGCATTTGATAGCCGGAGGACTTGGCGAAGCTGTTGCAGGCCTGTTGGCAAGGGAACATCCCGTACCGATGAGATTTGTCGCAGTCAACGATTGTTTCGGCCAAAGCGGCAAGCCGGCCCAATTGATGTCAGCTTACGGGCTGGACGCCGCACATATCAGTGCAGCAGTAAAGGAGATTATCGGCGCATAAAGCAGGAATTAGTCGGGATATAACATCTTTGATGGAAGATAGCGATATCATAGGATTATATAAATCGGGTCAGACTGAACGCGCCTTTACTTTCATTGTGCGCAAATACGGCGAGCGTCTCTATTGGCATATCAGGCAGATGGTGATCGACCACAACGATGCCGACGATATCCTGCAGGAGACCTTTATAAAGGTCTGGAATGCTCTTCCCGCTTTCAGGGAGGAATCCAAACTTTATACCTGGCTTTATCGCATCGCCACCAATGAGAGCCTTACCTTTCTAAAGAGGAAAAAAATCCGCGCCACCTTTACTTTCCGTGATCCGGATGCAGATATGGCTTCGTTTATCGAATCCGATCCTCTTTTTGACGGGGATCAACTCCAACTTTCCCTCCAGAAAGCAATAGCCACTCTCCCGCCAAAGCAGAAGAGTGTCTTTATTATGCGTTACTTCCACGAGATAAAGTATGAGGATATATCTGAAATAATGGGCATCTCAGTCGGAGCCTTAAAGGCCTCTTATCATCATGCTTTCAACAAAGTACAGGAATACCTCAAAAAAGAAGGGTATTAAACCTTTTAACCGATTTAATGTCTAAAAGTTATATGGATCAGCAACATAACATACACGACAATCCGAATTTGAAACGCAATCCTTTCAAGGCTCCCGAGGGTTATCTGGAATCTCTCGAGGAGAGAATACTCTCTTTGGTCGGTATTGTAGAGGGCGAGGAATCACAGGAAGTTGTCACTCCTTCACGTGGGAGATGGTACGTTATTCTCAAGCCGGCATTTGTGCTGGCCTGTACATTCGGAGTGATTTTCGGTATGGGATATGGCGTGTTGAGATTGACAAATACCCTCAATAGACCTTCAGATACCGATGACTCCTATTATGCGACAATGATTGAAAAAGGATTGATCAAGAGCAGTTTCATCTATTCAATCGATGAGGATTTGGAGTATGATGATTTTAATGATGAAGATCCGGTTTTTGACGAAGAAGAAGTAGTCACATGGCTGGCGACACAATACTCATCAATGGAACTTGCACAGTTGTATTACGAAGAAAAATAGAAAAGATATGAAAAGATTTATTTTGATTGTTATGACAGTTGTACTTTGTTTTGGCGCCTACGCCCAGGACAAACCTCAAAAAGAGAGAAAAAAATCTCAGCATGAGGAGATTTTCAACAAGTTGCACAATGAAAAAATTGCATTTTTCACATCGGAAATAGATCTTACACCTGAAGAGGCCCAGAAGTTCTGGCCGGTGTACAATCAATTTCTCAAAGAGAGCCAAAAGGCACACTCTAAAACAATGAAGGCTCTCCAGGCACTGAAAAATAAATCCGGGGAAAAACTTACTGAAGTTGAAATGCAGAAAAGGGTTGACGAATATGTTGCCAGCATAGCTGCACAAGATGAGGTTTTCGTCAAATATGCTGCAGAATTCAAGAAGGTGCTTCCTATAGAAAAGGTGGCCAAACTCTATGTGGCAGAGGAAAAGTTTCGTATAAAAATGATTCGAGGATTCAGAGATAAGGGTTCGGGCCAGAAAGGACCTATGGATTCAGGCTCTGCTTCCAATGTAGATTAAAAATTGAGATAAAACTCACAGGTAAGCGACTTATACTCTCGGGTAAAGTCGCTTTTTGTTTGGATAATCAACTCTTCAGTAGTGACTGCGGCTGCATTTTTATATAGAGTATCCTTGAAAGAAAATTCCATCAATGCTCTTTTGGGCGGTGTATCGGGCAGAGATCTTACCAGACAGAGGCGAGTGAGTTCCAGTCCTTTCAGACGGGCTTTTTGCTCAAAAATACGGCTCTCCTCCACAGGCAGTATCAGCGCAAGCTTTCCTTTGGGAGCAAGAATATTTATTGTTCCGTCTATGATCTCCTCATATTCCAGCGTGTCATTGTGACGTGCCGTGCTGCGTCTGAGAGAAGGAGCCTTTTGCGAATCTATGAAATAGGGAGGATTGGAGACTATAAGATCGAAATGATTCGTATCACAGTCGGCTGCAAACTCCTGAAATGATATATGACGGGCAGTCAGAACCCCGCTCCAGGGGGAATTGGCAAAATTTTCTGCCGCCTCTTGTGCCGAATCAGGATCGATATCGATACCTGTGACAACGGCGTTGCCTTCACAGCGTTGAGTTATTACCAGAGCTATGACTCCCGTACCTGTGCCTATATCCAGCACTTGCAAGGGAGATTGAAAGTGTTCAGAGTTTTGTTGAAGGTCTACCCAGGCGCCGAGCAATACGCCGTCAGTGTTTACCTTCATTGCGGACTTCTCGTTTGAGAGACTGAATCTTTTGAATCTGAATGTGCTCATCCGACTATCCGACAAACTCCCCGTCTTTCATTTCGAGGGTTCTGTCCGAGAGAGCTGCAAGCTCCTTGTCGTGAGTGACTATGACGATGGTGATGCCATATCTGTCTCTCAAATCGAAAAAGAGACGATGGAGTTCGTCTTTGTTTTTGCTGTCAAGATTGCCGGAGGGTTCATCGGCAAAGAGGACTGCCGGACGATTGACCAGAGCGCGGGCAATTGCTACACGCTGCTGTTCGCCTCCGCTGAGCTCGGAGGGCTTATGATTTATCCTTTCACCCAAACCAAGCTGACTGAGCAGCTCCATAGCCTCTGAAGAGGCTGCTTTGCGGCTCTTACCTGCAATCAAGGCAGGGATCATTACATTCTCAAGAGCTGTAAATTCAGGAAGCAGATGGTGTGCCTGAAAGACAAATCCGATCCTGGTATTGCGGAAATGGGCAAGTTCTTTGTCCGAAAGGGAAAGAACGTCGGTCCCGTCTATTATAACCCTTCCGCTGTCGGGTTTGGAAAGTGTGCCGATAATATGCAGAAGAGTAGATTTGCCGGCACCACTGGCTCCGACAATGCTGACAACTTCGGCAGCATCTGCCTGAAAACAAATATCCTTCAGGACGACAAGCGTCCCGAAGGATTTTTTGATATGGTCGGCTATAATCACTAGTCTTCTTCCTGAGCCTCTGCTTCGTATTCCTTGAGGAGTTTTTCCTGTATATCGGCAGGTACCTGCTGATACTCGACAAGCTCCTGCGTAAAGGTAGCACGGCCTGAAGTGAGAGAACTCAAAGTGGTGGAATATCTGTAGAGCTCTGCCAGGGGAACGCGTGCGCGAAGTACCTGAAAACCCTTCTTGGAACTCATTCCCTCAATCATACCGCGACGGTTTTGAATATCGCTCATAACGTCTCCCATACAGTCGCCGGGCACCAAAATCTCTACCAGATAAATAGGCTCCATAATCTTGGGACCTGCATTCTTGAAGGCCTCTCTAAAAGCGTTACGGCCAGCTATGATAAAGGCGATCTCCTTGGAGTCAACCGGGTGCATTTTACCGTCATATACGAATACACGGATGTCACGGGCATAAGAGCCTGTAAGAGGGCCTTCCTCCAATCTCTGTATGATACCCTTCTTTATAGCCGGCATAAAGTTGGTGTCGATGGCGCCGCCCACAACGCAGTTGTAGAACTCCCATTTGCCACCCCAATCAAGTTCAAACTCCTCTTTCGCTCTAACGTTAAGTACCTGCTCTTTACCGTCAATCTTAAATTTAGCAGTAGTTTCAACTCCCTCTACTATGGGTTCAACAAGGAGAGTAACCTCACCGAACTGTCCTGCGCCACCTGACTGTTTCCTGTGACGATATGTGGCATTTGCAACTTTTGTAATGGTCTCGCGATAGGGAATCTTCGGAGCGAAAAGGTCAATCTCAAGTTTGTTGGTGTTGTTGAGGTGCCATTTGAGAATATTGATGTGCTGTTCACCCTGACCATTGAGAATGGTCTGCTTGAGCTCTTTGGAATACTCCACAACCAATGTGGGATCCTCCGCTGATGCACGGTTGAGGGCTTCACCCAGTTTCTCCTCATCCTTCTCATCCTTTGCCTTGATAGCTGTGCGGTATCTGGAGGGAGGGAATACTATAGGCTCAACAACCTCATCATAACCGGGCTGGTTAAGAGTTTGGTTGGTTTTTACGTTTCTGAGTTTTACGGTACATCCAAGGTCACCGGCCAAAAGTTCGGTTACTTTCTCTTTTTTCTTACCGGCTACAGCGTAAAGGGCTGAAACTCTCTCTTTGTTGCCTGTAACGGGATTTACCAAATCCTGAGCTTCGCCGATCTTACCGGACATTACTTTGAAATAGGATACATCACCGAGGTGTTGTTCTACGGATGATTTGTAAACGAAAAGCGAGGTGGGTCCGTCAACTTTCTCCGAGGGAGCGGGGGCAACATCTATCATAAACTGCATTAGGCGCTTTACGCCGATGCACTTCTTTGCCGAGAGGCAGAATATAGGATAGAGTTCGCCTTTTACAAAACCTATATTGAGGCCTTTATTCATATCTTCTTCCGAAAGTTCCCCCTCTTCGAAAAACTTCTCCATCAAAGCCTCGTCGCTCTCTGCAGCCATCTCCATAAGTTCTGCACGCATCTCCTCTGCCTTACCCATTTGGTCTGCGGGAATATCGAGTACTTCGCGTGTGCCATTTTCATCTGTGTACTTGTACATCTTCATTGTGAGGACGTCTATAAAGCTATCGAAGCCCAGGCCTGGATTGACCGGATACTGGAATACAACGGCTTTTGAACCGAATGCCTGGTGGATACTGTCAATAGTGTTGTCCCAGTTGGCTTTCTCGGTTTCGAGTTGATTGACTGCAATCACTACGGGGAAATTGCGCTCCTCAGCATAGCGTCCGTGAATCTCAGTACCAACCTCAACACCCTGCTGTGCATTTATGAGCATTATACCGGAGTCGCACACCTTCATTGCGGATACCACTCCACCTATGAAATCGTCAGCACCGGGTGCGTCGATTATGTTCAGCTTGTGGTCCATAAACTCTGCAAAGAGTGGAGTGGAATAGATAGAGCGCTGGAAGATCTGCTCGACTTCGGTGTTGTCAGAAACGGTGTTCTTGGCCTCAATTGTGCCTCTGCGGTCAATGACCTTGCCCTCGAAAAGTATAGCCTCAGCAAATGTGGTCTTGCCTGACTTCGTACCTCCCATTAGAACGACATTTCTGATCTTGTCTGTGGGGTAAGTTTTCATTTTATAGATCGATTTTAAATATATTTATTTGTTAAATTACAACACTGTTTTTCCGTCGAAAATTAGCCCACAAATTTAGGTTTTTTGCATTAAATATGCAAATCCAATTGGTTGCCAGTCAGATTGAATGAACGGCGATGGTACGGAGTGAGACCATAAAGGGCAATTGCTTCCCTGTGTTTTACCGTAGGATAGGCCATGTTTTCCTCCCATCCGTATTGGGGATATTCGGCTGCAAGACGGCGCATATATTCGTCCCTGTGGGTCTTAGCCAGGATTGAAGCAGCTGCAATACAGCTCAATTTACTGTCGCCTTTTATAATACAGTGATGAGGTATTTCCCGGTAAGATCTGAATCTATTGCCATCCACGAATATTATCGAAGGGGTCACCTTTGCTCCATGGGAATCCTTGAGATCGTCAAGGGCCTTGTGCATTCCTTCGATAGAGGCATTGAGGATGTTTATACGGTCGATCTCCTGCGCGTCAATTGAGGCAACGCTCCAGGCAACGGCTTCGTGCTCTATAATCTTCCGCAGCTCCTCCCTCTGATTAGCGTTGAGCTGCTTTGAATCGTTTAACAACGGGTGAGAAAAGCCTCGGGGCAGGATTACCGCCGCAGCGAAAACCGGTCCTGCAAGACATCCGCGGCCTGCCTCATCGCATCCGGCCTCGATAAGCGCAGGATCCTTGCCGCTAAGTAGTATCTCTGCCGAACTGATGCAGCTCTGCCTGTCGGGACAGATATCCATAAGCTGAAATACATTGCCTATTTTGTGTTTTTTGAGCAGCTCAGGGCCGACCAGACTCTCGCCACACACCACAACAGGACTCTTGCCATATTTACGGCAGAGCGATGCAATGCCGTCTATGAGTTTACCGTTCAAACTTTGGGAATCAAAGCGACCTTCACCGGTGATAATTATCTCTGCTGAGGCTATTTTTTCCTCAAGCGAGAGCATTTGTGCAAAAAGTCGCCATCCGGGCAAAAGTTCCGCCTTGAAAAAGCTGTAGAAAGCGGCACCGAGCCCTCCTGCTGCTCCACCTCTGGGAATAGTGGTTATATGAGAGGCGCGGGCAGCAAATTCTCCTCCATAGGACTTAAGTATAGATTGTGCTTTGGCCGAATAGAGCTCCATACGTTGTTCCAGTAGGGGGAGGGTCATCCAATTTGCCCCTTTCTGCGGAGCATAGACCATAGTGGCTCCATTGGGGCCCAGCAAAGGATTCTCCACATCGCAGGCTATCTGAAAAGTGATGCTGTCGCTCATACGAACAATCTCCTCAGGAGGTATGCTTCCCCCTTCACCCCATATGCCGAAGCCCATGTCGTTGGTGGCACTGCCCCCGAGACCGATAATAACCTTCCGTGCACCGGCTTTGGCAGCTGCACGAATCATCAGCCCGAGTCCGAAAGTGTCGCTCTTTAACGGATCTCTTTCCTCCTCTTTGAGCAAGGTCAATCCGCTGCATTGCGCTATCTCGATAAAGGCGCATTGCTCACCATCTCTACGAAAGAGCAGCAAAGGTGCCTTGAGAGGCCTTCGGAGTGGATCACAGCACTTCACCTCCATTAATTGCGCTTCGAATGAGGAATCCTTTGAAAGTGCGTCATACATTACATCCAACGATCCGTCACCACCATCCGCCATTGGGATCTTTTCTATTTCCAGATCAGAAATGTGTACCATACGCATTCTAATGGCCTCCCCGAGCGCATTTGCTACTTGAGAAGCACTCAGGGAACCTTTGAATTTATCCGGTACAATCAATATTTTTCTTTTTGAAACCATTTCTGTACATTTGTAAGATAAACTCTAAAAATAAACCATTTTTTTGACAAATTTTTTAAATATGAAGAAAATTACAATCGTATCCCTTCTCGCGCTGATTTTTTCTATTGTACCGATGCGCGCTGACGAAGGAATGTGGCTTTTGCCGTTGCTGAAAAAGATGAATATAGAAACAATGCAACATATGGGCCTCAAACTTTCGGCAGAAGAGATTTACAGCATCAACAATTCCTCCATCAAGGATGCCATTGTGCACTTCGGTGGTGGTTGTACAGCCGAAATTATCTCTTCAGAGGGTCTCTTAGTGACCAATCACCACTGTGGCTACGGTTCCATACAGCGTTTGAGTTCTGTAGAGCATGACTATCTCGCCGATGGCTACTGGGCGATGGACCGCTCACAGGAATTGCCTGCAGAGGGTCTGACAGTAACATTTCTAGAGAGCATGACCGATGTGACAAAGGATGTCGAGAAAGCACTCAAAAGGGCAAAAACCGCCAAAGACAGTACTGAGGCAATGAAGCAACTCGAAGCTAACCTTACAGGAAAGGCTGTCGGCGATAACAAATATCTCCGTGCAAGAGTTTATTCGATGTATGGTGGAAATGCCTACTATCTTGTTGTCTCAAAAGTTTATAATGATATCCGTTTCGTAGGTGCTCCCCCTTCATCAATAGGTAAATTTGGGGCTGATACCGACAACTGGATGTGGCCCCGTCACACCTGCGACTTCTCTATGTTCAGGGTATATGCGGACAAGGACAACAATCCTGCTCCCTACTCTCCCGACAATGTGCCCTACAGACCGAAACAACATCTTAAAATTTCCCTCAAAGGCATTCAGCCCAACGATTTTACGATGATTATCGGTTATCCGGGCCGCACAAATCGTTTCATGACTCAGTCGGAGTTGGTGGAGCAGCGTGACATCTCCAATGCAATCAGCATTTACATCAGAGGTAAACGCCAGGAATTGATGATGGAGGATATGCTGGCCGATCCCAAAGTGAAACTTCAGTATGCAAGCAAATACAGTGGGTCCTCTAACGGTTGGAAAAAATGGATGGGCATGAACGAAACTTTTGCAAAACTTGATGTTGAGTCACGCCGTGCAAAGGAAGAGGCTGAGTTTAAGGAATGGGTGGGTAAAAAGAAATCCCGTATTAAAAAATATGGTGATGCCCTAGACAAGATCAATTATGCTGTGAAAGACAGGGCAGAGGCTCTTACCATCTATACCACACTTGCCGAAAGCGTGGGCCGTATTGAGATAATGTCCATTGCATCCATGGTCAATAGCCTTTTCACCACTCCCTTTGCAACCGATAAGGAAAAAGAGCAGTATAGCAATATGCTTGATCGTCGCATCGCCGCTTTCTACAAGGACTACTCCCTGCCTACAGACAGGAAGATTTCAAAGGAGATGATGAAGATCGCCAAAGAACGTCTCTCAGAGGAAAACTTACCCTCATTCTATAAGGATATTGAGAGCAAATTTGCTGGGGATATTGATGCTTATGTAGATTATATCTTTGACAATTCTATTTTTGCATCCGAGAAAAAAGTCTTCGAAGCCATTGCTACCGAGACTCCTGTGAAAGATGATCCTGCTGTTGAGTTGGCAAAATCATTCAGCCTGGTAACTCCACCTCTCAGAGCAAAAATTGCCTCTACTCAGAAGATATTTGACGAAGGCAAAAAGGCATATATCGCCGGTACTCTCGAGATGCGTGAGGGCGAGGCCATCTATCCCGATGCCAACTCTACAATGCG
>JAAYDZ010000038.1 GCA_012728975.1 Bacteroidales bacterium | reverse complement strand
TTAAACCCTTGCCGGTAAGAACGCCTGTGTTGTACTGGCGTGCAAGTTTGGAATACATACCGACAAAGTAACCGATCTCACGGGCACCAACACCTACGTCACCTGCGGGAACGTCCTGATCGGGACCGATACAATGCCACAACTCAAGCATGTATGCCTGGCAGAAACGCATGATTTCACCATTGGATTTACCTACGGGATCGAAATCAGAACCGCCCTTGCCACCGCCCATAGGGAGAGTGGTGAGTGCATTTTTGAAAGTCTGCTCGAAGCCGAGAAATTTCAACATTGAAACATTTACTGCAGGATGGAAACGGATACCGCCCTTGTAGGGGCCGATAGCGCTGTTGAACTGTACACGATAACCGATGTTGGTCTGAACCTCACCTTTGTCGTCTACCCAGGCAACACGGAAAGTAAATACACGGTCGGGCTCAACAATTCTTTCAACGATTTTTGCCTTTTCGAATTCGGGATGTTGATTATAAACCTCTTCGATTGACTCAAGCACCTCATGTACGGCTTGCAAGTACTCTTTTTCATGGCCATATTTTTTCTCAAGATTGGCCATAATCTCAGCTACTTTCATAATTTTAACTTAATTTATTAGATTGATATTTGTATTATTAGGTATTATAATATAGCACTAATATAGTAAAAAGTTTCGACTATTCAACTACCCATGTTGCACCGCTGTGAAGCAGATCATCCATGCATTTTATCGTAGATTTTGCCTCCACTTCCTTCAACTGGTCCCTTACATTGTCATCATAGGTGTTCTCCTTGACATTACGGATAACTCCTAGTGCAACGGGGTAATCGGGATGTTTCATATTGACCAGAAGATTATGAATACCGACCTCCTTGCAATGCGCATCATGCACGAGCAGGTCATCCACTGTGATACCATTCTGACCGATGGTTACCACTTCAAGTTTCCGATTGCGGAATACCAAGCCCTTGTCATTGTTCTTTCCGAATATCATGGGTTCTCCGTGACGAAGGATTATGGTCCTGTCGGCACGATTCGCACGATCGGAAATAGCGGCGTGAGCACCGTCATTGAAGATTACACAATTGACCAACATCTCAACCACCGAAGTACCGTCATGCTTTGCAGCCGCAACTAAAATATCCTGACTGAGCTTGACCTCTGCATCAAGGCTGCGCGCAAAGAATGTAGCTCCGGCACCTAGTGCAAGTGCACCAGGGTTGAAGGGGTTCTCAACTGTACCATAAGGAGATGTTTTAGTGATCATTCCCAGTTTTGATGTAGGAGAATACTGTCCTTTGGTGAGACCATAAATCTGGTTATTAAAGAGAATAATATTGATATCAATATTCCTGCGGATAGCGTGAATAAAGTGGTTGCCACCAATAGCTAGTGCGTCACCATCACCCGTGGCCTGCCAGATGCTGAGGTTGGGATTAGCAACCTTCATGCCTGTGGAAATGGCTGTCGCGCGACCGTGTATTCCATGGAATCCGAATGTATTCATATAGTAGGGCAATCTGGAAGAGCAACCGATACCTGAAACGAATACAATTCTCTCTTTAGTATAGCCCAAAGCTTCACAAACTTCGGGGAGAGCCCTGTGGATGGATGCCAGTACTGCATGGTCTCCGCAGCCGGGACACCATCTTACTTCCTGATTACTTTTAAAATCTTGTGCTGTATATGCCATAATAGTATATTTTCAAAGATTAAAGAATATTGTTAACTGCATCCACGATTTCCTTCACAATAAAGGGCTGTCCCTGCACTTTATTGTATTGTAAATATTTAAAATCGGGCAATTTTGCTCTCAGATAGTCAACAAACTGACCTGAGTTGAGTTCGCATACTAAAATTTTCTTGTAGCGTGCAAATACTTCAGCGGTGTTCTTGGGGAGAGGATTAAGATAATCAAAATGAGCAAGCGCAACACTCTTTCCTTCTGACTGCATTTGCTGTACTGCAGTGTAAAGATGGCCAAATGTTCCACCCCAGCCCACTACAAGCACATCGGCTCTGTCGGCTCCGATAACCTCTTGTTCGGGAATAAAGTTGGCCATACGGGCAACCTTCTCGGCCCTTGCCGCACACATCTTCTCATGGTTGATAGGATCCGAAGAGATAACACCATCCGGATTCTTCTCCAGACCTCCTACTCTATGCTCTAGACCGGCTTTTCCGGGCAATGCCCATTTGCGTACAAATGTTTCCGGATCTCTGTGATAAGGTTTGTAAGGACCCTCACATGAGTCAATAATAGGAGGATGA
Organism: Bacteroidales bacterium; assembly: GCA_012728975.1. GTDB lineage: Bacteria > Bacteroidota > Bacteroidia > Bacteroidales > UBA932 > Cacconaster. The sequence continues at coordinate 434 of JAAYDZ010000038.1, read as the reverse complement.
ATCTCGGGATAATCCTTCATTGAAGGAATTTTCCAGGGTTCGGAACCGTTACCGAGAAAGCCTTCAGTGAGAAGAATTACAGGCATCATATGTTCCATTGCATATTTACCTGCATAAAATGCTGCGTCAAAGCAGTGTGAAGGCGAGTGTGCAGCCATTACAGCAATCGGGCACTCACCGTTGCGGCCGTAGAGAGCCTGTGCAAGGTCGGTCTGCTCCGTTTTAGTAGGAATACCTGTCGATGGACCGCCCCTCTGAACATCCACTATCACAAGCGGAAGCTCGGTAATCATGGCAAGACCCATAGCCTCTGATTTGAGTGAAACGCCGGGACCTGAAGTGGTAGTTACTGCAAAATTGCCGGCGTAAGCTGCTCCAATGGCAGTACAGATGCCCGCAATCTCATCCTCGGCCTGCATAGTCTTCACTCCAAG
>JAAYDZ010000037.1 GCA_012728975.1 Bacteroidales bacterium | reverse complement strand
TTCTGAAGGAAATATTTCCGAAGTTGAGAGCTATTATCCAATTTACGGTAAGTATCAATTATAGATAATGCATCCGACTGAGATATATGCCCCAGGCGTGCCTCATTCAATAGGTCGTAAACCACGCTCTTTCCTCCGGAATAAGATGATTCTGCAGGGTACCATAGTGGTGCGTCCCAACGATTGAAGTTGTTTACTTCATAATCAATTACATCATTGGACGATGCCCGTGATAGCGTATAATCTAGATTTAGTTTCGGGGATATCTTATAAAAACCCGAATAATCAACGGTTACACTTGCCCTTCCTTCCGGTGCTTTTTGAGCATTCTTTGTGGTAATAACGATTACACCGTTAGCTGAGCGGGCACCCCAGATGGAAGCTGCTGCGGCATCTTTTAGGATTGTCACGCTTTCTACATCATTTGGATTGAGATCAGATAGAGAGGAAGAGACAGCAAAGCCATCAACCACAACCAACGGGGCAGCATTGCTGGAGAATGTGGAGGTTCCACGGATTGAGAATCTTGGGTTACCATAGATGTCGGTTGTATAGGCGATACCGGGGGCAGCACCTACTAGCCTGGTAGCGATATTGCTGGAAGCCTTGCCGAGTTGTGCCTTTGCTACGATATCATACGAACCGGTAGCTCTTTCTTTAGATAGTGTCTGGTACCCCGTGACTACCACTTCGTCAAGCAGGACGCGGTCAAAGTTCATCTGGACATCGAGTCGCGCACGGCCGTTCAATCGTTCAGTCACAGTTTGCATACTAAACGAACTGATTTCCAATATAGCAGTGGCAGGATTTCTGATTTCGATAGCGTAATTACCATCAAAGTCCGTAGTTGCATAGGTTTTGTCGGATAAGTTCTGTACGGCAGCCCCTACCAGTGGTTCACCATCTTGGTCTGTGATCCTACCTCGGACAATCAAAGCCCTATCATCCTGTTGAACAGTAGTACTGATAGCAGGAGATAGAGCGATTTGCTTGTCAATAATTTCCCAAACGATTCCCGTGCCGGCAAAGGTCTTACCAAGGACAATTTCAATCTTTTCGCCTTCCGACTGGACCGATACTCGCTGTTGTATATCAATAAGCGAGTTGTTGTAAACGAATTTGTACCCTGACTGATTATGGATTTCGTTGATCACCGTAATCAGCGGAGTGTTTTGAAAGTTCAGCCTGATATCCTGTGCCTTGGCTGTCGTTGGCAACAGCAACAACAGCAGCAGCAATATGACTGAATACATGCTTTTCAGAAGAAAACATGCTGTTAATTTTTTAGGTTTGTTCATCATAATTTAGAGATTATTTATAACCCATATACACATGTGCATATGGGTTACCCTCATTCAAACCGATAATATTTTAGCGTGTCAAGAATACCTGCTTTCCCTCAATTCTGTAATCAATCTTTGAGGTGATTTTGAGCAATTGGAGTACTCGCGTCAGAGATTCTGATTCGAAAGAGGCTGTGAAACGCATCTCCATAATCGCAGGATCTTGCGGTATAATGTCAACACAATACCAACGTTCCAACTTCTTGATGACCTCGGGCATCTGAGTGTTCTCAAAAAGAAGGATACCGTCTTTCCAAATAATTGCAGGAAGGACATCTACTTCTTGTTTATGTGGGAGGGTTGGCCTTCCGTCATAAAACACCATCTCTTCATTGGGCAGGACTTTGTATTGCCTGTCTGTCGCTTCGTGAATCACCATTACAGAACCTTCCACCAAAGTTAGTTTCAAAGCCGGGTCATTCTCGTAGGAACTTACGTTGAAGCGTGTCCCTGTAACTTTGACGGTTAATCCTTTGGATGTCTTGACATACATAGGCCAGTCAGGGTTTCCCTCTACTTCGAAAAAACCCTCTCCGGAAAGTTCAACGACACGAGCTTGTTCATCAAAGCGATCAGGGCACTTTAGGGTGCTGGCACTATTGAGTCTTACACGGCTGCCATCGGGTAGGATAACATCTCCCTGCACACCCGGATGGACTATATAAGTAGAAGAAGCTGCATCCTGAATAGGAATGATGCGTTCTGCGTTAGTTGATTCAGTAAGATATTTGATTTGTCCATTCTTGCGCGATATTGTCCACACACCAACTACTGTCAATGGGATGAGCAGAATGGCGGCAATGCGGGTAATAATAGATAGCCATCCGGACTTCTTTTTCCATTTTTGATTGGCTGTGTCGGGCCAACCTGCTGCAGCTAACCTTTCCTTGGCTTCTTCATCAGATAAGGCTTCGTGCTCCATTTCTCTGAATGTCTCAGCTAGCTGTAATTTGGAGAAATGACGGAAATTGCAATCTTCAGATTTAATCCAAGAGACAACTTCTGTGCGCTCTGATTCGTCCAATTCTCCTTTAATATACCTTATGATTTGTTCGTCTGTCATATTTGTTTTTTATCTTTCACATAATAAATACCCACTATCTCAATCATTCCCTCAAAATGCCCTTCAAAAATCCGGATCGGGGAGTGCCTTCCTAAAAGCCTTCAATGCAAGTACTATGTTGTATTCAACTACCTTGGTACTGACACCATGTTTTGCTGCAATTTCAGTATAGGTCATTCCTTCTTCTCGGTTCAATCTGAACATTTCTCGTACTTTTTCCGGCAGAGAGTTGAATACGCGAGCAAGCATCTGCTCAGTCTCCAATGCATCAATACGCTGATCCACCTCGGGATCCTGCAAGATGCGACTATGAATTAGTGCTTCGTGTGCTTCCAAAGTGCCACCCTGCCTTGCAATTACATCTCGCAACCAGTTTAATGCCCGGTTTCGAGCTATGGTCAGCACATAGTTACGGAGATTGCGTTCGGTGTCCAGATTATCCCTATGCTTCCACAAAGCAAGGAATGCTTCCTGCGCGATATCTTCGGCCTGGCAACGGTCGTGAATATATCGATTCACAAAGAATGCCACATTGGAGAACTCGGCGCGAAAGAATGCTTCGAAAGCGACTTCCGATCCGGCACGGATGGCATCTGTCAATGTTTTCAAATCATTCATCGGCCGATTTGAAGGATTGTTTTATTTTTGATTTGCTTCTTTCTACCCATAAATTTTGCGTTCAACTCACAGATCAGCAATCAATTCGCCTCTTCAGAGCCATCCTCCCCAATACCTTTAATATTTTTGGTGAGGCGTTGGACTATCTTGAAATGGGAGAGAAATTCTCCGGCAAAGACTCTTAGTACGGTATATGCGGGGATTGCAATCAACATACCGATAACTCCGCCAACATATCCCGCAATCAGTATCACTATGAAAATCTCCAGCGGATGGGCTTTGATGCTGCTTGAATAGATGAAGGGCTGGAAAAGGTAGTTGTCAATCAGCTGGGTAGTGAGCATAACTCCGAGTGTCAGCAATAAAAAGGGGAGGACAGGGCCTGCGTCAGGTGTGCTATAGTGCGCCATAAGCGCAGCCAGCACTCCCAATAGTTCGCCGGTAAGCGGACCTACATATGGGATTACATTGAGCACTCCGGATGCAAATGCCACCATAACCGCCAGATCGAAGTCAAATCCTGCAATGAAGTAGAGACCGATGGTATTGAGAATGGTAATCAGAATTGATTCTATGAAGATACCGGTAAAATAGCGTCTCAGAAGGTGTTCTGCTGATGAGAGCGCCCGTCTCATATTTTCTTCATACTTATCGGGAACAATTGCATTCAGCGTATTGCCCACAAGGTTGCGCTCCTGCAGAAAAAAGAAAGAGATGAAGACCACCGAGAAGATACCTATTGCCAAATCCACTGTAAATGAGGCGATCGATGAGAATGCACGGGTAAAAACAGATATGCTGGTACTCTCCTTAATCTGTTGAAGAAGATAGGCCTCTAAGCGAAAATCCTCTCCAAGAGAGGGGAAGAGAGTAGTCAACCGGTAATTGAACTTTGTAAAGGGTTCGGAGATATTGGCCAGTACTTTATCAAAGTCTATCTGGCCTATGGTGCTTACGATCCTCACTATGATAGGAGTAAGGAAGAAAAATACAAGTCCTATTGCAGAAAAGATGGCAAGAAGAGTGATTGCGGAAGCCAGCCAGTTAGGAATTTTGAACTTTTTGATGGAAAAGGAGGTGAGCAGTGTGGCCAGTGGCTTTCCTATAAGAAATATAACAGCGGAAATCAGCAGATACCAGACTATCTCGCTAAAATACCATACGAGAAATGCGATTAATGCAATAGTGACTGCTATGATGATATATTTTGCGAGTTTATTCATCTGATATTATTGAATTTCAAGAGAGGTTAAGTATTATTTGAAAACAAGCCGGTACTATGACCGGCTTGTATATGTTTGGTGGCAATAGACTATAACTCATCAAAATTTACATCGGTGAAAGAGGCAGGAGTGGTAGGTTCTTCTTTATCGGACTCCCCGTTACTTTCAACGCTCTGTGTCTCAACAACAGGGCATTTAGTTTTGATGAAATCAACAACCTCCTGAAGACCTTCTGAAAACTTGTCGAAGTCTTCTTTGTAGAGGAAAATTTTGTGTTTGTCATATACAAACCTTCCATCTTTTTCTACCCTTCTTTTGCTTTCAGTGATAGTAAGATAATAGTCGTTACCTTTTGTGGTCTTGACATCAAAGAAATATGTCCTTTTCCCGGCTCTCACAGGCTTGGAATAAACATCATCACCAGGGCGTCCCGCCTGTCCTGCATTGTCAAAATCTTCGTAGTACATATCAATTTTTTTAAAATTCTTTCACAAAGATAAATTTTTATTTTGATAGTAAAGGTTATATTTGCAAAATATTTAAGAAATATAAGAATGCTGACCAGAAGATTGCTCCGTGTAAAAGCGTTTAAAGTTCTTTTTTCGAATATGGCTCAGG
>JAAYDZ010000036.1 GCA_012728975.1 Bacteroidales bacterium | reverse complement strand
TGCCCTCGCTTTTGCAAATTCCATAGCCGGTAACGATGTCCCCGCAGTAAGCTACGCCACAGTCTATCCGCTTACTATGTTTTTGCGCGTCATCACAGCGCAACTTATGATTTTGATGTTTTTGTAGCTCCAGGTTAAGCTGCGTCAAAGGCGCACTTTCATCAAAACGCACATCTCGTTGAGCAATTTTTCAAAATATTGCTTGTTTTGTTGTGCGATTTCGGGGCTTTTCTAGAACTTTCGGTATATAGCTTTTACAAAGCATTCATTTGAAGACTAATTTATTGTCTTTTCTGCATTTCTCATTGGTAATTGTTTTCTACCTTTGTGTCAGAGCATATAATCAAAATGTTACCCGTTATGAGCAACATTAAACTTTTCCAGAGCAAGCAAATTCGCACCCAATGGGATAAGGAACAAGAGAAGTGGTATTTCTCCATTGTGGATGTGGTGGAAGCATTGACCGACAGTAAAAATCCGCGCCGGTATTGGAGTGATTTGAAACGCAAATTATCAAATGAAGGGAGTCAGTTGTACGAAGAAATCGTACAACTGAAAATGCAATCATCCGATGGAAAATATTACAAAACTGATGTCGCTGACACCCAACAACTTCTACGCATTATACAATCCATTCCATCGCCTAAGGCTGAGCCTTTTAAACAGTGGCTTGCCAAAGTAGGCTACGAGCGTATACAAGAAGTAAGTGACCCTGAACAAAGTCTGAACCGAGCAAGAGAAAACTGGCAAAAACTTGGCAGGAGCAATAAATGGATTCAACAGCGTATGGCTGGACAAGAAACTCGGAACAAACTTACCGACTACTGGAAAGAAAGCGGAGTGGAAAAGTCTTCTGATTTTGCAATGCTAACCAACATTATTCATCAAGAGTGGACAGATATGTCCATAAAGCAACACAAAGATCTCAAAGGACTTGACCGTCAAAATCTACGCGACCACATGAGTGAAGCAGAACTGATTTTTACCGCGCTCGCTGAACTTTCAACCCGTCAAATTGCTGAGACGGATCAAGCAAAAGGGGTAAAACAAAATGCTGACGCCGGAAAAAAGGGAGGCAAAATAGCCAAAGATGCCCGAAAGGCATTAGAGTTAAAAACAGGCAAAAGTGTAATAACATCCGACAATTTTTTGCCACCTTCAACCACAACACAAGAAATAGAAGAGTAAACTTTAAAAGAGCGATTTTTCTAAATAATGCCTTTCCCAAATTGTTCTTGAGCCGTTACAAAGGAGACCTATAATTCCTTGAAAAAATTATCTTCATTACCTGGAAAGTCATCATAATCAGGTATTGTGATTTTAGTTTTAACCGTATCTTTTATTTGGCTATTTAAACTATCAAAGTACTCCTTAAAAAAATCAACTTCACTTTGATAGTCGTAATATTCGGGTATAATTATTTTGGTTTTAGAAATGCTGTCCAACCTAACCGAATCTTGATATTCTTGTCATTTGAACTCTTCTACTATTTCCATTTTTAGTTCATGCTCTTTAGAGCCCGGAGCAAACCGCCATTCCTCCAATAGTTCGATCGGGTAATGAGGTTTATCGAAGTTGATTTTGGTCTTGTCAAAAATATCATAGAAATAATAAGGCTCGGTTACTTTTGCTTTTTTCCCGACAATCAGATAGTGCGCTACATCTGCTCTTTTCACCAGTAAGGCTTGAATAGCGGCAGTAGTTCCCAATTTGGTTTTGTAATCAATCTCGGCTCCCGCCTCCACCAGCAATTTCACTTTCTCAAATCCTGTAGCGTGCATCAAAGGGTTTGTTCCGCACTCTATCGGGTTTGTGACTCCTTCGACTTTCGGTGCACAATAAGGGATATTGGGGTCAGCCCCATAGTCAAGCAATATTTTAACGAACCTTGGATTTTCGTTGGCACCGACATCTATCCAAGAGTAAGAAACAGCATCAAACAGTGCTGTGCCTCCGACTTTTGCGACAATATTTGGATCTGCTCCGTTTTGTAACAGAAATTCAACCGCCTTATAGTTCTCTCTCAGAACAGCTCGCATAAGCAGAGTCATGCCAAACTTAGGCTCTTGGTAGTTTACCAGATCTTCATTATCCAACAACAGTTTCTTTGCCCTTTTTAGGTTGGGTTTTTCCAAAGCTACTGCAAAATCCCAAGCAGGAGTATCCTTGAAAATTTCAATATCTTGTATGGTCATTTTTTCCAAAATCGGAAGCCTTTGAACGCCGAGTTTTATAAAATCTTCTCTGAGCACATAAGGAAAAGTGTTTGGCTCATATCTGGTCTTGAATAAACACTCTACGTCAATACTACTGAACAAATGCTCTCTATTTTTAATGTAAACTTTAATCCATTCTCCATCTAAAACAGGTTCAAAACAGGGGATATCTTTAAAAGGGAGAGTCTTAAAGTATTTGTCAAGACTATCCTCATCCAGAATCCTGTTTCTTGCCTGAATGGGTTCGTACTGCCTGGTACTGTATGGTTGGATCCTATAACCGTGTATGAAATTGTCTTTGTGATACCACACCACATTAAAATCATTAAAAGCCACAGAATAGAGATAAACAGTATCCGTGTGCTTATGGCATTTTTCAATTAACCTGTCGGTTCGCTTTTTCAGGCAGAATTGAGGACTACAGCTCAAAAATATCGTAGATAGAAATACGAAAATGATTATGGTGAGTCTATTTTTCATTTTAGTCGTTCTCTTTTTTCAAATATAAGTTTATGCTGCTCGTTAAAAAGGCATAGTGTCAGAGCGGGGATTTTTAAATACCACCGTATTCGGTATTTACAAGCAACCATTTTTGCTTTTCGCAAGAGTACTCATAAGTAAAAAAAGACCAATCGCCGACACTGATTTCAAAATCACTTTTCTTAATCAGTTTAACTCTCCTACCGCCAATGCTAATAGCCAACTGCCTCTCTGTTAGTTTTAACCATACAAAACAGGCATCTATTCCTTTTTTTAATTCCTTTTTCAACGATTTCGATAAACCATTGCAATTATGCAAACTCAAAAAGGTAACATTCTGCATACTATCATAAGGAAAATCAGCAGGAAAGCCATCTTTACAAACCCAATAATGACAAGTATCATGCAGACTGATTCCACCTTTTACAAAACTGTTTTTCCAAGTAATATATGAATTGATACTTGAAATTATCATTTCATTTAACTGATTACTTGCCTCTCCTTTGAGTTGAAATAACTCCTGATTCGGAGCGTCAGCACCCTTTACAAATACTTCCCCTTTCCATACAATGGAGTCATTCGATATCCTGGCAAAATCCTCTTTGATATGGTATCTTTCGAAAAAAGAATCATCGAGGGCAGGGATTTCTATCAAAACTCTATTAATGTTCTCATTTATTTCAAACTCCTGAAATGGGTAAAATCCAATAACACCATAAAACAGCCCATCTGCAGTATGTGGTATAATAAGTTCGGGAGTAATATAAAATGTTATTGACCTGACATTATTGGGTAACATCACATCTCTGCTCCCTTGGGAATAGACAAAATCAAAGGTTTTGAAAGTATCAGCGTGTATCTGTATTTTAAGATTGCACCTTTGATATGGAATTGAAAAAGATACTTTTATGCTGTCAATGACAGTACTATCCGAATGCTGTGTTACATTTAATCCTTTGAGGGCAATATTGTCCGGTGGAGTTGAGTTAATTTTTATAAATTTAGCATCAACCCACTCGAACGTACATTTTGCCAAGATGTCATTGGACCGGACAGGGGTGGAAAAATGAGGCTCGATGTAAGTCAATTCATTTCCTCTTATTTCTATTTTTGTTCCGAATTCACTGTAATATGTGCCGGACAGATCTTGCCCTGATGCACAAAAACTAATAAGGACAAAAAACAAGGATACTCGTTTTATTGACATCTTTAAATATGTGTAACTTGTTAGATTTTAAGTCTAGAAATAATATCTTTTTATAGCTTCTTTCTTGCTTGCCTTCTCTGTTCTTCATATATTGATAAGAACCTGAATAGTAAATTTCTTCTCCTTTCATTATATGCATATATAACTCAATATTATCATCACATTGTTCAAGAACCTTATTCATGCCGGACCAAATCAAAGTATCCGAATCATCATATTTCTTCCAAGTTGAGATATTGTACTTTGTATTATTGCCAAAATAGCGTTTTAATGGATAGGTGTAAAATAATGAGTCAATTTTAATATTCTTCACAGAAAAAACAGTCACATCGTATGGCCAACAATGATATTTTTCAAGATAACCTATTTTGGCCCCGGGCAGGACATTGGAATTATTGCAACCCGATAGACCTAAAACCAAGAATAAAAATATTATTCCGCTTTTTTTCATATTAAATTTTTCTAACACGCCTCATTTTTTTATAATCATTATCATAAAAACCACCAGAATAAACAGAGAGAGCAAATTCGGCAGATCAAAAGCCCATAAAACTCTCGTTTGATCGATACCCGGAACCTTTATCAAAAGGTTGAATAATCCTACATAAAGTTGTGCAAAAATTGCCTCGACAATCAATATACACCAGACTATCCCGTATCTTATATTTGCTCTATTTCTCCACAAAAACAGAACCAGGAGCACGCAGGCACATAGGACTACAACATCTACAAGTAATACCGGCCAATCACTAATACGATTTACTAAAGAAAAAACTATCGCATATATTTTTGCCAAAAAAACATACAAGCAAATAATAGTAAGTGATATTTTTAATACATTTTTCATCCTAAGTGACCTCTTTTGGCTCCTTCCCGAATGACTCCCCAAGTAAACTATAAAGGTAATTCAATAATTCCGATTCTGAAAAACCGTTTGTCAGATAATCAACGGAATAATAATTGAAAATCAGCTAATTATTTGGCCGATAAAGAAAAACGTTATATATTTGCAGCCCGCAAAAAATATGCGGATACTATTTAACTAATTTATTTACACCAAATTAACAACCATGCCTGGAATAATTGGAAAAAAAATCGGAATGACTTCCGTTTTCAGTGCCGAGGGAAAAAATCTTCCATGCACTGTTATCGAGGCTGGACCGTGTGTTGTTACGCAAATTCGTACAGTTGAAAAAGATGGTTATGCCGCTGTACAGCTTGCCTATGACGATATTAAAGAGAAACACGCCAGCAAGCCCCTTAAAGGGCATTTCGAAAAGGCAGGAACCACTCCCAAGCGCAAGCTGGTAGAGTTCAAGGATTTTGACACTACCAAACTCAAACTTGGGGACACTATCACCGTTGCAGATCTCGACCTCGATCTTTCAGAGGGCAAGATTGACTGGGTTGACGTTACCGGTATTTCAAAAGGTAAAGGCTTCCAGGGCGTAGTTAAGCGCCACGGTTTCTCAGGAGTAGGTGACCGTACTCACGGTCAGAAAGACAGACAGCGTCACCCCGGTTCGCTGGGTGCCTCGTCCTGGCCCTCAAGAATTTTTAAGGGTAAGAAGATGGCAGGCCGTATGGGCGGAGAGCGCGTGAAGGTATTGAACCTTCAGGTAATCAAGATTATCCCTGAGAATAATCTCATTTTAGTTAAGGGCTCAGTCCCCGGACCTAATGGTTCTTATGTAATTGTGGAGGATTAAGCGTTATGGAATTGAAAGTTTACAAAATTGACGGAACAGAATCCGGAAAATCAGTTGTTCTCGATGATGCAATTTTTGCAATCGAGCCCAATGACCACGCTATCTATCTTGATGTTAAGCAGTATCTTGCTAATCAACGCCAGGGTACCCACAAGACAAAAGAGCGTTGGGAGGTAGCACACAGCACCAAGAAACTCGGTAGACAAAAAGGTGGTGGCGGAGCTCGTCACGGAAGCCTCAAGGCAAACATCTTTGTAGGCGGAGCAACAACTTTTGGTCCCAAACCTCGTGACTACCGTTTCAAGCTCAATAAGAAGCTCAAACAGCTTGCACGTTTCTCTGCTTTGACCTACAAAGCAAAAGATAATGCAATAACAATGGTAGAGCCCTTTACAATGGATGCTCCCAAGACCAAAGAGTTTATCAAGATTCTTGACAACCTCAAAGCAAACGGAAGAAAAACCCTTGTGGTACTTCCTGAAAATTCAAACAATATTTACTTATCGTCCCGCAATCTTCCGGAAGTTAAGGTTATCACTGTTGATGAGATAAACACCTACACACTGATCAATGCCAACCACCTTGTGATGGTTGATGGGGTTCAGGACATTCTGGTTGAAAGACGCAAATAACAATAGAACGATGGGAATTTTAATTAAGCCAATAGTAACTGAAAAGATGTCGATTCAAGGCGATAAATTGAATCGATACGGTTTCATCGTTGACCGCAACGCCAATAAATTGGAAATCAAAAAAGCGGTTGAACAAATGTATGGTGTTTCAGTACTTGATGTAAATACTGCAAACTACCGAGGAAAACGCAAAAGCCGCTATACAACAGCAGGCATGCTAACAGGCCGTACAAATCACTACAAGAAGGCATTTGTGACACTGGCCGGAGATGATAAGATAGACTTCTATAGTAACATTTAAGGCCATGGCAGTACGTAAATTTAAACCGGTAACTCCCGGACAAAGACATAAGGTGATCAGCGCTTTTGACGATATCACCTGCACAACCCCTGAAAAGTCCCTCCTCAGGCCCCTCAAGCGCACAGGTGGACGCAACAACCAGGGTAAGATGACAATGCGCTATCTCGGAGGCGGTCACAAGAGAATGTATCGAGTAATCGACTTCCATCGTGACAAAGACCAATATACAGCCACTGTCAAGACTATCGAATACGACCCCAACCGCAGTGCACGCATTGCATTGGTCGTGTATGGTGATGGCGAAAAACGCTACATCATTGCTCCAAACGGTATCAAGGTAGGCCAGGTGATCGCTTCAGGTCCCGGCGTAGCCCCTGAGATCGGTAACGCTCTTCCTCTATCGGAAATTCCTCTTGGTACATTGGTACACAACATTGAGCTCCGCCCCGGTTGTGGTGCCGCTATGGCACGCAGCGCCGGCACTTTTGCTCAACTTACAGCACGCGAAGGCGGCCATGCTATCCTTCGTCTCCCTTCCGGTGAGACACGTATGGTACTGGTAACCTGCCGTGCCACTGTAGGTACAGTGTCCAATCCTGACCACAGCCTGGAGTCTCACGGTAAAGCCGGCCGCAAACGCTGGCTCGGTCGCAGACCCCGCACTCGCGGTGTTGTAATGAATCCCGTGGATCACCCTATGGGTGGTGGTGAAGGCCGTGCAGCCGGTGGACACCCCCGTTCACGCAAGGGCTTACCGGCCAAGGGATACAAGACTCGCAACCCCAAGAAGACTTCCAGCAAGTTCATCCTTGAAAGAAGTAAGAAAAGAAAGAAATAACGGAATTAAACTTTAGAAGATTATGAGTCGTTCACTTAGAAAAGGTCCTTATATTCAGGACAGTTTGGAAAAAAGAGTACTCGCCATGAATGAAGGCAGTATGAAGAAGGAAGTCATCAAGACCTGGTCAAGGTCAAGTATGATTTCGCCGGACTTTGTGGGACACACTATCGCTGTTCATAACGGAAACAAGTTTGTTCCGGTATATATTACAGAGAATATGGTTGGTCACAAGCTCGGAGAATTTGCACCGACACGCACCTTCAAAGGTCACTCGGGTAATCGTTAACATTTAAAAAGAAAGGATTACAATGGGATCTAGAAAAAGAGACATGGCCGAAAGGCAGAAAGAGATAAAGAAACAGACAGCTATTGCAAAGCTGAATGATATTCCTACTTCACCTCGCAAGATGCGTCTGGTTGCTGACATTATCAGAGGTGTAGAGGTCAACCGTGCTTTGGATATTCTTAAATATTCGAAGAAAGAGGCTGCTATCCGCCTTGAGAAACTGGTACGTAGCGCTATTGCCAACTGGGAAGCCAAAAATGAGGCAGACCGTAAAGAGTTGGAGAATGGCAATGTGTATATCAAGAGTATCATGGTGGGACCGGGCCGTACACTAAAACGTATCCGAACAGCCGCTCAAGGCCGTGCATCGCGTATCCGTAAGCGTTCAAACCACGTTACGATCGTGCTTGATACTAAAAAAACCGTTGAACCAGTAAATACAGAGGAGGCATAATATGGGACAGAAAACTAACCCAATCAGCAATCGTATAGGCATTATCCGTGGCTGGGACTCCAACTGGTACGGTGACTATGCCAGCAGAATTCTCGAAGATGCAAAGATTCGTGAATATCTAAATACCCGTCTTGCAAAGGCAAGCTTATCAAAGATTGTTATCGAGCGTACTTTGAAACTCATCACTGTTACCATCCACACCGCACGTCCGGGTGTCATCATCGGTAAGGGCGGCCAGGAGGTGGACAAGTTGAAAGAGGAATTGAAGAAAGTTTGTAACAAAGAGGTACAGATCAATATTTTTGAGGTAAAACGCCCCGAAGTTGATGCCAACATCGTTGCCAACAACATCGCCCGTCAGGTTGAAGGACGTGTTTCTTACCGCAGAGCAGTTAAAATGGCCATCGCATCTACAATGCGCGTAGGTGCTGAGGGTATAAAGGTGCTTATCAGCGGCCGTCTCGGCGGTGCTGAAATGGCAAGAAGCGAACTCTACAAAGAGGGTCGTACTCCTCTCCACACTTTCCGTGCTGACATTGACTATGCTTTAGCAGAGGCACACACTAAAGTTGGTGTTCTCGGCATTAAAGTATGGATCTGCAACGGTGAGGTTTATGGAAAACGCGATCTGTCACCTAACACGGGCATTTCTGCAAACGCAGCGTCAGCCCAGTCACAGAGTCGCGGTGATCGTCGTGGTCGTGGCGGACGCGGTGGCGACCGTCGTGGTCGTGGCGGACGTACCCGTCAATCGAGGGATGGCGAATAACAAAGAGGTTCCATATCTAATATTAGAAAATACGCAATACTAGATATTCAGAACTCAAAACTAAAAACGGCCTTACATAAGGCCGTTTTTTATATCCGCTATTTATCCCTATTTTTGTTTAAATTTGTATTTATTAGAAAGTGTATGAAACGGTTATTGATTTCAGTGATGACCGCTGCTATTCTGGCGTTGACAACCATTTGCGCTGGAGCGCAGCAGAGCGATACTCCGGATAAGGTACTGACTCTGGAGGAGTGCCGTACTTTGGCTCGCGAATCCATCGAAGATAGTCGTAATGCCACCCTTGTGCGGCAAGGCGCTAAAATACGTGAAAGCATACTCAAAAGAATAATCCTCCCGCAGATCGCGGCAGTCGGCTTGACTTCATACCAGACGCACACGCCTGATATGGGTGCTTTGGTCAATCACCAGATTGACTTTAAGCAACTTTCCAAATGGCAGTATGGTGGCATCCTGCTTTTCGGACAGACACTCTACGATGGCGGCGAATACCAAACCAAACGACTACTCACTGACCTGACAAAGGAGGAAGAACTTATGGAGGTTGAGCAAAAGGCTCTTCACATAGAAAACATCGCTGACGAACTCTATTTCAATGCACTCCTTGCTGAAAAGAGTCTGGAAATCCTAAAAATTGCCCACAACCGGCTCCAGAATGACCTAAATAGCATTAACTCCCTTTTTGCCGAAGGCATAATCTATCGCAAGGATGTAATTCTTATTGAAATGCAACTGCTTGAAAGCAGCCACAGGATTTCCGGTCTTGAGATTGAAAGAGAGAAATGCCTCTCACTGCTCTCCATACTCATCGGTAGCGAAATAACTCACGAAACCCGGCTCGAGATGCCCTCTCGCTACCTTATCGAGGCTGTAATTGAAGATCCCGCGATACGGCAAATCGATATCCGTAGTGAGCAAATTGATGCCGGTAGACGACTTTCACTCTCTAAGGTACTCCCGAGGGTTGAATTATATGCACTCGGCCACTATGGCAAATGGGGCATGGATGTCTTTTCAGACGACCCTCTCCTATCCGGATTGGCAGGCGTTGCCATAATAGTTCCTATATCGGACTGGCGCACACACCACCGAAACAAAGCCCTCTCAATCAACGAAAAAAATCGTCTGGAGATCTCAAGAGCCAACCTTGAGCTGCAAACCGAACTTAAACGCACCGAAATTGAAAAGGAAATAGCAGCATGTGAAGAACTGGAAATACAAGCCGCTGAAATGGCTTCAAAATATCGCGAATTGGCAGATGAACTGCGCTTAATGATGCAAAAGGGCGAGATCTCCGAGAACGAATATCTCACCGCACTCAATATGCAGACACAGGCAGAACTTGGCAAGGAATACCACCGAATTGAAAAAATCCGCAAAATTATTCTCAGCCATCGCATCTTTATTGACAACCTTGACTATTGACGACTATGAAACACTTCCCTATATTTTTAATTGTCGTGCTATTGCTCGCTTCCTGCAATCAGTATGACCAGCCTGACGGTTATGGTATTTTCCACAATCTAGAATGGACCATATCTGCGGATGCCGACGGCAAGGTGACCGACCTTAAAGCCGAAGAGGGTACTCTCCTCAGTCGCGGAGAGGTCGTAGGCCATATAGATACCACCCTGCTGATGCTCCAACGCAACAATCTCATCTCGCAGATAGCCGCACTCAGGGCTACAATGCCCAAGGAAGCAATCCAGATAGAGGCCTATACAAGTGAAAAAGATGCACTGGTCAAAGAGCTCGAAAGGGTGCGCAATCTGGTGGCTTCCGGATCGCTGGACTCTAAGAAACTGGAGCAAACCGAAGACAAGATTTCTATCCTGGAAAGCAGAATAGAGGCTGCAAGGGCACAGCTTAAGCAGCAGTCGGCTTCCGTGCTGGCACAGATAGAGGTGCTTGCTTCACAGAAACACCTGATCGATGAACAGATCAGACGCTGCACCATTTATTCTCCGGAAGATGGAATTGTAGTGACTAGATATCTCAACGAACACGAGTATGTACTCATCGGACGTCCCATATTCAAGCTCGCCCGCACCGATAAAATGCTCTTCAAATGCTGGCTCGACGGTGCGACTCTGACAAAAGTCAAGTTGGGTGACAACGTTACCGTCATTACTGACGGTCCCGATGGCACTCTGGTAGAGCATCAAGGGACTGTAAGCTACATTTCAGAGCACTCGGAGTACGCCCCCAACCATATTCAGACTCGTGATAACCGCACTCGTCTTGTATACATGGTCAAGATTGAGGTGCCCAATGACGGTACTTTGCGCGCCGGTCTCCCTGCAGAACTCCACTTATGATCCGTGCCGAGGGTATATCCAAGTGGTACGGTCGCTTCAGAGCGTTGTACGATCTCAGCTTCAGTGTGGAGCAAGGGACTATTGTTTCCATGATCGGAGCCAACGGAGCGGGCAAATCCACCCTTTTTGATATCATCACCACTCTCGACAGCGATTTCAAGGGAAAGATGTTGGTCGGTGGATATGACACCAGACGGCAGAAAGGTGCAATTCGCAAGCTCACCGGTTATGTGCCGGGCACCTTTTCGCTTTATAGCGATCTGACGGTTATGGAGAATGTGGATTTCTTTGCACATGCCTACGGATGTGGCAGGGAGGCGCTCTACAAGATGACTCCTCGCATCTGGAGCTCGCTTGAGCCTTTTGCCGGATACCGCGCAAGCCAGCTTTCCGGAGGCATGAGGCAGAAGCTTACTTTATGCTGCGCTGCTGTTCACTCACCCTCATTACTGCTGCTTGACGAACCTACTACCGGTATCGACCCTCTTTCCAGATGGGAGCTCTGGCAGGAACTGCTGGCTCTGAGGAAGCAAGGTATCACAATAGTTATGAGCACACACTATCTGGATGAAGCTGCTCGCGCCGACAAAGTGATGCTGCTCGACAAGGGTAAACTCATCTCATACGACACTCCGAAGCATCTCACAGAGGGAGAAAAGAGACTTGAAGATGTCTTCATCAAATTTTTGGAAAGTACGAATGCATAGAATTCTCACCATATCATCCCTTACTAAGCGCTTTGGTTCTCTTCTAGCTGTGCGCGACTTCTCCCTTACCCTGGATAAAGGGGACGTGGTAGGAGTTTTCGGTGCCAATGGTGCCGGAAAGACGACTCTTATCAGGATGATTATTGGCCTAACAAAGCCCACTTCCGGTGAATTCACTATTGCAACAGGATGCCGTATCGGCTATATGAGCCAATCATTTTCCCTTGTCGGAACTCTGACGGTAATGGAAAATTTTGAGTTTTACGGTGCTCTATACAATCTACCCCGGCAGGAGTTTATTGATCAAAGAGATCGTTTTATTACTCATTTCAAGATGGAGGAATACCTTAATGTTCGTACTGACAGATTACCTGCCGGAAGAAAACAACTACTTGCCTTCTCCATCTCGCGACTCCACTCCCCCACTTTGCTGTTGCTTGACGAGCCCACTTCCGGACTGGATCTGCTCAATCGCAAACGCCTTTGGGAAGCAGTTCGCGAGGCTGCCGAGGAAGGAATAGCTATTATGGTGAGCACTCACTATCTTGACGAAGCATATTACTGTGACAAGATTGCGATGATGGAACGCGGAGCAATCAAGGCTTACGGAGATCCTATCGATTTGGCCAATAAGGCCGGAGGTAATCTTATCAACCTATTCCTGGAGGAAAAATGAGATGAGAGGTATTTGGACAGTAGCACGCAAGGAGTTATCGCACATCTTGAGGGATAAGGTAAGCGGACTTATCCTGTTTGTTCTTCCGGCACTCTTTTTCATCTCCATAGGATTTGCCATTTCGATTGACATAGAGCGCATCGACCTTGCCATTGCCAATACTGCGGGGCCGAAAGCCAACGAAGTGATAAATCACTTATGCAATATAGACAAAGTCAGCAAAGTAGTAATGCTCAATTCCCCCTCGGAAATGGAAGAGTCTTTTGCACGAGACGGGATAGTGGCCGCAATTGTCATAAGTGAAGGAGAGGGTGGTTACAATGCACCCTTCCAATTTGACCTCTTTATCAACTGCTCATTCGCAACCAATATCCTTGCAATAAGAAATCCCATCAGCTCCGCCATAAAGAATTCTCTTATCGGACCTGGAAATAATTCTCCATTCACTGTAAGATATCTTTATAATTCCGACCTCAACCGAAAAATGGCTACTATTCCGGGAATAATAATGATCATCCTGATAGTGGTGTCAACCATAATATTCAGCATAAGCATCAATAAAGAAAAGGTCCACGGCACATCAAGACTACTCTCACTCACCCCTTTGGGACCTTTAAGAATCGTAATTGGCAAGCTTCTACCCTATTTTCTAATATCATTGATACACATATCATATCTTATATTTTTAGGGCAATCGATATTCGGTCTTGGGATCAACGGCAGTTTTCTACTCTATTTCCTATTCTGCTCTCTCTTTTCTTTAAATTCGATGATGCTCGGACTACTGGTTGGCTCTTATTGCAAGACCTATGAAGCAGCCCTGATCATCTGCTGGTTTTTTATATTTACGCCTAACCTATTCCTTTCGGGATTCGTTATGCCTGTCAGCAGTATGCCTGAAGCGATGCAGAAAGTCGCTCATCTTCATAACGGATATCATTTTATCGAAGGATACAGGAGCATAGCGTATAAAGGGACGGGGCTTGCCGAAAATATACCTCATATCCTATTTCTGACAATTCAGAGTTTAATCGTATTTATCATCGCCCTGCTGGGCTTTTCACGTCGTTATTCCAAATCCTGATGAGAAGATTCTATTTCATATTCAAACATGAGGTTCTGGCATTCGTGAGATTTCCACTGATGATTATATTGCTGCTCCTTTGTCCTATTGTGGTTATCGGATTCATTCCCCAGACTCTGGGTCATTCCATCAAGTTCAACTGTGCCATAGTAGATATGGACCACTCCTCCGCCAGTATGGAAATCGGACAAAAAATTCTCTCATCCGAGCATTGTCTGCCACCCGTATGGTGTAGTTCGGTAGAGGAAGCGATGCACCTTATGGAATATAATTCTGTATTGATGATCGTTTCCATTCCTGAAGGATATGAGCGGGGAATTGAGCTCGGTAATCCCGAAAAAATCACTCTTCTGGCGGACGGGTCCAGGGTGATAGAGGCAGATATCGCAGTACCGAAGATGATGTCACTCCTCTCGGGCAATGATGCTTCTGGAGGCATCATTAACCTTCATCGCCTTTTCAACAGTGAAGAACATTCCGAACAATATTATTTGGTCTCGCTGATATCAATGTCACTTCTGATTATAGCCATGTTTCTTATCGGACTTAATATCGCCGGTGAAAAAAAACACAACACTCTTTCCCAGATCATCGTCACCGGAGTAGATATGCGGCTCTATCTTGGCACTAAAGTGTTGTTTTATTCGCTTGTTGTGATTTTGGAACTTTTCCTCTGTCTGGCGGTGGGATACATAGTTTACGATATGACTATTGCCTCAGGTATAGGCCAATTGGTAATGGTAACATATATACTCACATTCCCGTTGTTGTTTTTAGGGGTTTTCATTGCATCGGTCGCACGTAACGATATTCAGGCGATATATCTGATGATTTTCCTGATGATATTCCTGGTTATGCTAAGCTCAATTATTGCCCCTCTAGCCAATATGAGCGGTATTTCCTACTATTTCTGCCGGATGAATCCTGTTAATTGGCTTACAGAGAGTCTTCGTGTCGTCATTACGTATGGATTTCCTTTACGGACAATATTCCCTGAACTCGTAGCCGGAATTCTTTTGAGTGTGATTTTCTTTTTCTCTTCAATTAGACTTCTCAAAAGAATTAATTAACTTTGTTAATTGTCAAACAATCCGTAAACATACTATCATGAAACGTTTCCTCATTATAACCCTGTTGGGCGCATTTCTGGCAACAGGCTGCACTACCACACCCGCACCCGGAACACTTGCCAAAACCACGCCCGAGTCTCAGGGAATGAATTCTACGATTCTTTGCAGAGTTGATTCTGTAGTATTTAAAGCCATTGAAGAGGGTCAGTGCCCGGGAGCTGTATTGTCAGTTGTTAAAAACGATAAAATCGTCTATCTAAAAGCCTATGGCAACAAATCGGTAGTGCCCGATACTGTGGCAATGACCACTGAGACCGTATTTGACCTGGCCTCCGTTAGCAAATGTGTCGGCACCACACTCTCTTTTCTCCAATTGGTGGAAAACGGCAGTATCCGTCTCACCGACCGCGTAGATATGTATATCCCGGATTTCCGGCCATGGATCGACCCTGACACAGGAGAAAAAACCGATATCAGGATCATCGACCTGCTCACACATAGTTCAGGCATTGAACCCTATATCGGCGTACCTGCCTATGTGGAAAGATTTGGCGAAGCCACACCTGACTCACTCATAAGATATATCGCAACGGAGGTTAAACGCAATTTCAAGCCTACCACGGGCTATATGTATAGCTGCCTCAACTTTATTACTCTTCAGCATATTCTTCAGAATATCACAGGACAGACTTTGAGCGACTATGCACAGACACATGTGTTTGACGCGCTTGAACTAAAAAATACTTGTTACAGCCCAACAGGACCCATTCTTGAACTCTGCGCCCCTACCGAAGTGCAAACTGACGGGCTGCCTCTCGTAGGCAATGTACACGATCCTATCGCACGCATTATCAATGTAGGCAATAGCGGCAATGCAGGAGTCTTCTCCAATGCGGAAGATCTCTCCGTAATTGCAGCTGCTCTGATGAACGGTGGTCAGATCCATGGACGCAGAGTCCTCGGCAAAATGACAGTAGAAAGAATGATTACTGTACCTGAGGAGAATTCCCCTCACATCGGACGCGCACTCGGCTGGGACAACCGTAGCAGTGCAGCTGGCATTCGCGGCGACCTCTTCAGTCGCACACGTACTATATGTCACACCGGCTACACCGGCACTTCAATGGTAATGGATATGGATTCAAAGACCGCTGTCATACTGCTCACAAACAGAGTGCATCCCGAAGATAAAGGAGGGCTGGCCAGGACCAGAGCCCTGGTGGCCAATATTGTGGCCGCATCAGTTGAAGAATAACTCAATCTATGGCAAAAGTCTGCATCAGCATAAGGGATATCGACAGCATCTACTGCAAGTTCATGGCCGAAACCAGGCGCGATGAAGTACTTGAGATACGGCTTGACAAATGCGGTTTCTCCGAACAGGAGATAAAGGATGTTTTTTCCTGCCGGAGAGAGGCAGCTCTTCTGGCCGCCTATCCTTGTCGTCTTGCAACGGAAAGGGAGGATGCCATAAACGCTCTCTCGACAGCCATTCTTGCAGGTGCAAATGCCGTGGATATTGAGACCTCTCTCCCTGAAGAGTCTCGCAAGTGGCTCTCTTCGCTGGCGATGAATAAATTTTGCAAGACCATCTACTCCTATCATAATTGGCACCACACTAACCCCGTGGAAGAACTTCGCTCTATTGTGAGTAATGCCTTTGCCGAAGGAGCGGATATAGTTAAAATAGTCACTACCGCCAAATCAGCGGATGATGCAAAGAGAGTCCTCTCCCTGTACAATGAATTCCCTCCCGGGCGACTTATTGCTTTTGCGATGGGTGCTGCGGGGGCTCCATCAAGACTCAAATCCGTCACCCTGGGAGCACCGCTCTACTATGTCTCCCCACGCCGCGGGTTTGAAACCGCACCAGGGCAACCCTGCTACTACAATTTGTTGGAGGGCGACATTAAGTTGAAAGGAGAGGTGGATATTCCTTCCTCCAAGAGTTTCGCACAACGCGCAATTCTGCTTGCAGCCCTTGCTAAAGGCACCACGCGTCTCTACAATCTTACCCTTTGTGATGACACCCAGTCAGCACTCTCAGTGGCCTGGCAATTGGGAGCAGATATCTCGTTTGAAGGTCGCACACTTGTCCTCACAGGACACCAGCACATTCATGAAAAGGGTCTGGTGGTTAAGGACAATAAACTTTTCGTAGGTGAATCAGGATTGCTGGCGCGCCTCTGTATCCCTCTTGCAGGTCTAAGCAACTCAGACATCAGCATAATTGGTGAAAAAACTCTCAACAATCGTAAAATCCGTGAACACGCAACGGCTCTGCGGTCAATGGGACTTAAAATCAGTTATCGCGACGAACATTACCTTCCCGCAACAGTTTCCGGAAGGCTCCATGGCAAAATTGTCAATATCTCAGGGGCTCGCGGATCCCAGATGATATCGGGAATGCTGCTTGCGCTTTCTCAATGCGCTCAAGACTCTATTTTACATATCGCTGATCCCACCAGCAATCCTTATATTGATCTTACCATCTATTTGGCCGAATTTTTTGGGATTGACATTGAGATCAGTGGAGAGGAATATGAGGATTCCAGATCCTTTTTTATCTCCGGCGGACAGCAGATAAAGCCCTTGCATGGACTCGAAGTGGAGAAGGATTGGAGTGCTGCCGCGATTATGCTTGTAGCCGGAGCGATGATGGGGGATGTCACCATCCGCGGTATGGATTTGTTCTCCAATCAGGCAGATGCGATGATATATGACTTCCTGGAGCAGAACCATGTGGATATCGTCAAGGATAAGGAGGGGAATATCAACATCCGAAAGTCCATTATTTGCCCCTTTGTATATGATATCACCGATGCACCCGATCTCTTTGCACCTCTATTCCTGTTAGCTACACGAGCTAACGGCGAAAGTTGTATACAGGGGATCCGTCGCCTTCGCAATAAAGAGAGCAATCGTGCACACAGTTTTGCCCAGGAGTTTCGCAAACTGGGTGTCCGGGTGGAGATTCGGGGCGACTACATGCTCATCAGGGGGAACGAGGATTTTGAATTTATGGGGGCTGAATGTTCCTCACACGGCGACCACCGCCTGGCAATGGTGCTTTCAATTGCAAACCTCCTCGCTACTTCGGAAATAGTAATAGACGATACCGATTGTATTGACAAATCCTTCCCGGGTTTTCTTGCGGAACTCGCCAAACTGGACCAAAGAAAATTTAATTGATATGAATAGCTTCGGTGAAAACTTCAGAATTACAATTTTCGGAGCGTCACACGCTCCGGTGGTAGGGATAACCATAGAGGGCGTTCCTAAAGGTTTGCCGCTTGATCCGATCGATTTTACACAAGATATCCTAAGACGCAAAAGCGGTAGAAAAGGCACTACACAGCGCATCGAGGAGGACATTCCTATCATAAAAAGCGGGATCCGCAAAGGAGATGACGGAGTAATGATTACTTCGGGCGAACCTCTGACCATCGAATTTGATAATAAAAACATTCGTCCGCAGGATTACACTTCGTTGAAAAATATTCCCCGTCCCGGTCATGCTGATTTTACGGCTTACGTAAAATATTTCTCGCAGAAGGGAGATTTTGAGAATGCTGATTTTACCGGTGGAGGTATTTTCTCCGGGCGAATGACACTACCGCTTGTAGCCGCGGGCGTTGTGGCCAAAAAGATCATCTCCCCCATTGATATAAAGGCCACTCTGATTGAAGTCGGAGAAATTTCCACCTTAGATAAAGATGCTGTGGATGCTCTTCTTGAGAAGACCATAGAAGAGGGCGACTCACTTGGAGGCATTATAGAATGTGTATGTACCAATATTCCGGCCGGACTCGGAGAGCCCTTCTTCAATTCCCTGGAATCTTTGATATCACACGCAATATTTTCCATTCCCGGTATACGCGGTATCGAGTTTGGTGACGGATTTGCAGCCTCATGGATGAAGGGATCCCAGCACAATGACCCCTTTGTCGATCAATATGGCCATACCGCGAAGAATGGAGCGGGAGGTATCAACGGCGGTATTTCCAACGGCAATCCTGTGATATTTCGTGTCGCCGTAAAGCCCACCTCTTCAATTCGCAAGACTCAGACCACCTTTGATTTTGCCAGGAAGGTGATGACCGAAATCTCAGTTTCAGGTCGACACGATGTCTGTTTTGCATTACGCGTGCCCCCTGTTGTGGAAGCAATGACCGCCTGCGTGCTTGCGGATATGCATTTGACTTAAATTAAACCTAGCTGATATGAAAATAATACGATTGGGAATGCTGACAATATGTTGTGCATTCTGCTGCCTGCTCTGCAGTTGTGACCGCACACACATAGGCATGGAGTCCGCTCTAAAGAGATATCTCAAGGATTCTCTGCCTGCGTTGACAGCCAGATGTGAAACCACTTTGGACGCTGCCTATATGGCACAAACTCTGGTCGGAGAGGTCAAAGACCATCCCGGATGGGAGGGTTATCCTGTAAAGCTGTATGAGTATTATACCGGAGTGGATAAACGTCTCGGCGTCGCTAAAAGAGGCAAAGTTCTTATGCTCAATCCTTCGCCTGAAAAGCTGGCTATATGGATTGCAGATGCGGTTTTCAATGCAACGGGAAGTGTATCATACGAGGATTTCGAGACCATCCGAGAATGGATCCAGTGGCAATCTGGAGCTCAGTTTCCCGTATCCGGAGTGGTCTATGAGGATATGTATGTTCCCGGACACTATGAGCCATATGTTTTCAAAGATGGAGTTACGGTCTATATCGCTGACACTACGATGTTTCCGCAGGTCAAAGAGAACCGTACCTGCACCGAAGAGATGCTCGACTTTTATCTGACGCTTACAAATGAGGATCTCAAACCAAATACAGGTCGTTATGCACGCATCGGCAGCACTACACGCGAAATGTACTATGCGGCAGGTGGAGAGGCGGCAGTTGGGAGCAGCTTAGAGGGAAAACGAGATCAGGCGTGGTTGGACGAGGTAGGACGTCTCTATCGTAAGGCCTGGAAGTCACACCACAATGAGCTGATTACAGCATTCGCCAAATACAAACTCAATCAGGAGTGATTTTGATAATTTCAAATATTTCTCTACTTTTGCCGACCTATTATATGTTTACCATATAATTACTGCCCGGATGGCGGAATAGGTAGACGCGCTGGTCTCAAACACCAGTGGCCGAGAGGCTGTGCCGGTTCGACCCCGGCTCCGGGTACGAGAAAAAGAGTTCGAGAGAACTCTTTTTTCTCTTTAATATCGTTTTCTATAAATATTTTCTATCTCTTTTTGAGTTATTTCAACATAGTTATTGGCAAGTAAGCGTTGTTGTGTTTTAATAACGCTATCTGCAAAGCCGGTGATATCGGCTTCCGTCATGCCATAATCTTTCAGAGGCTTCTTTTCTAAGAGGTTGGAGAGCAATTCGTCTAGTTTATCGTAGATATCTTCGCTTGGCCATTGGAAATTTTTGGTGAAAATATTATTGAGTTCTTGAATTTTCCCTGTGGGATTCTTCTGTTGATATATTTTAAATACTTCCGTTAAAAATTGATAATTGGATTCACCATGCGGAACGTGATATTTTCCTCCAAGAGGATAGGAAAGCGCATGCACGGCACCTGTTCCGGCATTTCCAAATGCAATTCCCGCGTAATTACTGGCCATAAGCATTTCGCCAAGGCGTTCAAGTCGATAATCCGGCCCATGTTCGGCTATCTTCATAAAGATATCAACTATTATTTCGATAGCAGCACGACTAAAGGTTTGAGTATATGGATTGGCTCTTGGTGATAAGTATGACTCCATAGCATGAATAAGAGCATCAATAGCGCTTGCAATATATGGTCTGTATGGAAGTCCGCGCAATAATTCGGGTATAAGCACTGCGTCGTCCGGCATTAAAGCATCGTCAGCCAAACCCATCTTTGTCTTTTTGGACTTTATTTCTGCAATGGAAATATTGGTCACTTCGCTGCCGGTTCCACATGTGGCAGGTAGAATAATGAGTTGTTTTTCTTTTACCAGCGGTATTTTTCGTTCAAAAGCATCTGTCACATCTTCCAATCCTTTTAGCACTAAAAGCTTGGAGATGTCCATGATGGTACCTCCACCGATAGCGATGACACGGCTAAATTTCAACGGCTTCACATCTCGCAAAATGGCATTCATCATCTCGTCCGAAGGTTCACCCGGACCATATTTTCCCTTCATAATGAAATAACATTTCAAATTGAGCGGCTTCATGAAAGGCTCGTATAGATAATCGTTAGTTACCACCAGGTCCATCTCGTTAAGACCGAACTCATGAGCAAATTCGGCAAACTTGTCAAATTGATGCAATCGGGTTTTCAGTTTAAAGAGTTGCATGATTGTATTTCGTTATTATTTATTCTGCGCACATGGAGCAAAATGAGGCTTTATGGACTTTAAAATAATATATCGCTATTTATAATTGACGCTGCAATGTAACAAACAAAAGCAAAGTTATTGAAAACAATTGGGATACTTGCATTTTACATAATATACGGGGAATAAATCAATCAACAAATTGCATAATTAGTTATGCAATTTGTTGAAAAACTGCTTGTTTTGTTGTGCAATTTGCCTGGTTTTGGATTTAGTTGTATAAAAAATTGATCAAATAGCGACAAATCGGATGTAGGAAATAGAGAAACATTTTTCTTAAATTTGTAGCAAATAACTTTTTCAGATGCCAATAATGACAAGGAGAACGGCTATGAATGAATTAATGCCTTACAATGAGCAATTCAAAACAATAATTGATATTATCGAGTCTGCCAGAGATCGTGCATATCGAAAGGTCAACGAGGAGTTGATTTTAATGTATCGTGATATTGGCAAGCACATTAGCGAACAATCTGAAAATGTAGAATACGGTGATGCATTCGTGCAGAAACTTGCCGATTTCTTCGCAGCAAATTACCCTGACTTAAAAGGTTTCAATCGTCGTGGGCTTTATAGAATGAAGCAATTCTACGAGCTTTATAAGGACAACCCAAAAGTGTCAACACTGTTGACACAATTGAGTTGGTCTAATCATTTAAAGATAATGTCAGCATGTAAAACGATGGAAGAACGTCTGTTTTACATGAATATGTGCATTAAAGGAAAATATAGTGCAAGAGAATTAGCAAGACAAATTGATAGCGGTTACTATGAAAGGTATATGTTATCGCAAAAACCACTAACTCCAGCCATTGACGAATCAAAAAAGTCAACCGGAAATGTTTTTCTCGACAATTATGTACTCGATTTTCTTGATGTGCCGGACCCTGTTTCAGAACGGGATTTACAGAAGTCTATATTACGAAATCTAAAAAGCTTCATACTTGAAATCGGCAAAGATTTCACTTTTATTGGAGAACAATACCGCGTGCAGGTCGGAAAGCACGACTATTATATCGATTTGCTTTTCTATCACAGAGGACTTTCATGTCTTGCGGCGTTTGAGCTGAAAATAGGGGAATTCAAGCCGGAGTATGTAGGCAAGATGAACCTCTACTTAGAAGCTCTTGATCGTGAAATGAAAAAAGACAACGAAAATCCGAGTGTGGGTGTTATCCTTTGCGCCAGCAAAGATGATGAGGTTGTGGAATTTGCGCTTAGCCGAAGTTTATCTCCCACAATGGTCTCTGAATACAACCTCAAATTGATCGACAAGAAACTGTTACAAAGAAAGTTAAAGGAATACATCGAGTTGGCAGAAACAATTTCGGAAGATTAATAATGATACCAATAATGTAATTGACCTCAAAACTGCTACATCTGTAGCAGCTTTGCTATATAAATCGGTAATGATATTGCATGAATAGTCATTTTTCGACAGATAACGCATTTTTCTTTCTTTTTCTATCAAAATAGTGGCGGTTTTGAGTTAAATTTTGCTGTTTCTTGTCGGAATTTACCATTCTTGCAGTGTTACCGCTTTTTCCAAATATAATCTTTCCAAAACAACCGGTTTCTGTTTTTTATAACAATCAGCTCTTTGTTTAAGGGTTCGAATTCAAAAAAACACTTGTCAAAGTATGATAAAGTTATTATTAGATAATTTGTCTCTTCCGTATCAATATTTTCCTCAAAAAAGTCAAATAACGCTTTTTAGTCTGCCCCACTTTATTTTATTTAAACAATAAGACAATAGCATTAACACCGTTATTGTAACTATTGTGTATATTATATACATAAACAGATTGCGTGGTAATACCTGGAAGTATCTTACAGCCAAAACAAATTCGGTATGCAACAAATATATTATCAAACTATCTTTTCCAATCTTAGATAAGATATTATTTTCTTTTGTCAATCTCAATATTATGACGCTGAAGCTAATTCCAATAATATATGCGGAAAATCGCCCAAACATATTCAATTTACTCCATTCAAACGACATCGAATTTGTCAGTATGAAAAAGTAGTTCTGTCCCTTATATATCATAATCGGAACTAAACAAAGCAAACATAAGATAAACCATTTGATGTCCAATTTGCTGATTCCCTCTTTCAGTTGCTTTCCTTTTGAAAAATAACCTAACATAAAATATGGAAGGAATGCAAATATTCTTTGTATTGCCAGAGTTGAGTTTCTTGGAACAAAACCTATTGCAAATCCTACAATAAAACAAGAGACTATAATGATGGTTTTGTTAGTTAAGTAGTCTTTAAGGAAATAGATACCAATTCTCCAAAAAAGCACACACCATATATACCAAAGATGCCAATAAGGTGTTAGAAAACCTCTTATTGAGAAATCTCCATGCAATATTAGTTCTATCGTTTGGAATACAATATATAGTATAGCGGCTTTCTTAATTCCACGAATAATTCTATCATCCTCGCTTGGCGTCAAATACCCTGATAAGAATACAAATAACGGCATATGGAATGAATAGATAATATTCCTGATGAGGCAATCAATCGGGCATTCAAATGTTGTTTCCAGAAAATGTCCGAATACAACAAGGATAATCAATATACCTTTTATGGTATCTATATATACACTTCTTGACGCTAAAGAGGTTGTTTTACTCCCTCCTGTTGACATTTGGTCACGCTCTTTTAGTATCATGCGTTTTTGTATAGTTTAAGTTTTATCACAAAATTACTGATTTTCTTTATTGCTACACTCATACTATCTTGTTGGAATAATTTACATTTTGTCGAAAAATCTTCGATAGCGATATTTATGGCTGCTTCTTGTAAAGTTGTTGGTGTTTTTGACCAATTTATAGTTTGAATATTTTCCATCTGTTCCCAGCGGTATTATATATTCTCCATAATACTTCCAATACTCATTCTCAAAAACCCTTTTTCCTTCTATCAATATTTCAAAAAAGTTAGCCTTTGAACCAACTACTTCATAGGTAGGAGAATATTGTCCTTTAGTATCTACAATATAAAATGAAGAATAATTTCCCGACACAACTGTTTTATCAAATTGATCTCTGAATTCTAAAGTGTCCTCAGTCGGTGTAATTAAATAGAGATGATAATTAATTATACGATTATCCGTACTGCGTATCTGAAAGGTATTTCTTTTGGCTCTTTTGTGAGACTCAGATACCACCATTTTACTCCTTTGGGGTTTGCTGTCCAATACGAGAATAGTATCGTTTCGTAGTTGCCAATTTCCTTCTATTTCGCTCTTTAGAAACTCCGACTTACAGTAATAAACAAACCTTCCATCTTCAAGCAAATCTATGCTCTCATAATAATGAGGAGCTTTGTATGTATAGAGATTACCGACCGCATCCTGCGAATACAGAATCAAAGGAGAAAGAAGTAATCCCAGAAAAATCGTTATAGTTTTATTCATATTTTCAACATCTGTTTCTCAGTATATCGGAAAGAAAAAATTTGATAAAACAACCAACCACAATAGTATTGTAATAATCAGAAACCATTTCATTCCAATCTTATTTCTCATTAAAAGTATAGAAATAAAAATCCCAATTATTGAAAGAAAAGAATTTACCACTAACACCCAATTGGGATACATAAACAAAAACAATCTTCCGCTCGTGAAATTGTATAAATAACACCAATGAAGCGAATAAAACAGTATCAGCACATTTATACATATTCCTACTACTCCAACTATTTTATTTGCTCTTTTCATGTTTTTCCAATTATATACTGCCTGATCTTTGTTTATTCGCCACACGTTCTCAAAAGGACGTGATAATATTCGTTTGGTGTTTTCCATATTAAAAAATGGTAATCGCCGCCACCGACAGCCGGTATTTGATCTTGTTTGAAAACAAATTCTTTGCTTGTCGGCAAAACCTCAAATATGTCAAGGGTAACTTTATTGGAAATGAAAAAATTTATATCATTAATCACCACGTAATAAGATAATAGATCCTGAATATTAGACTCAGTTCTAAATTCATCTATCGTTAAATAATACTCATTACCGGACAAACTTGACTGAAAAAAATTTAGAACATAAAAATCGTTTTTGCTGAAACACCTTTGTTCTGTTTTAGATAAATCTGAAAGGATTTCTGTAAGTGCATCATCTTTAAACCCCACTTGTTGCAGAGTTAATGTTGTTGACCTATTTTGTCCCGGACAGTTGGCTGATGTAACAACAATTATAAGGTATAAGAGTATTCGTTTCATACTTACCTCCTTTCATTTTTCGCATCTCATATTGACCTTTTCTCGGCACAGCTTCAAGATGCCTTAATTCTACCATATTGTAAAATTACTCATTTTTAGGTGGATAACGCAATTATTTCCATTTGCGAATTAAATCCCCTAAAGTTATATTTGTAGGATAAAATCTCAAATCCCATGAAACATTTTCTCTATTCACTCGTATTGCTGCTCCTTTTGGTGAGTTGTGGCAACAATAATTCTATAAATACGAAAAAAATGAACCTCGCCATGCTGGCGACCGATCTGGAAATCCTGGCCGCCGATGATATGGAGGGGCGAGCCCCCTGTACGGCCGGCGGGGAGCGGGCCGTCCGTTATCTGCAATCACGAATGGAGGAAATTGGGCTGGAGCCGGCCTTTGGCGAAAGCTATTTACAGGAAGTTCCTTTGGTCAAGATTCTCCCCGATCCATCCGAGCCGGTGGTTGTCAAGGATAAAAAGGGAGTGCTTCAATATACGAACGGGGCCGAAATCAGCCTCTGGAGTCCGATGTTGAGCCCTGAAATTTCGCTAACGAACAATGAGATCGTGTTTGTCGGTTTTGGAATCGATGCACCCGAACATAACTGGAATGATTTTGAAAAAATAGATGTTAAGGGAAAGACGATTATGGTGTTGGTCAATGACCCCGGATTCTTTACGCAAGATTCCACGCTTTTCAACGGCACAACCATGACCTATTATGGGCGCTGGACCTATAAATTTGAAGAAGCGGAGCGCAAGGGCGCTGCGGGATGTATTATTGTGCATGAAGATGTAGCTGCCGGCTATCCTTGGGCTGTACCTTCCCGCCATTCGAGGGATCCGGAATATTATCTGCAGGACGAGGCACAAAGCGAGAAGCAATGTAAAGTGCTCGGCTGGATCTCCCAATCTGCGGCGCGCGATTTGTTGGCTCGCTCCGGATACGATTATGATGCACTCAAAGAGGCGGCTGTCACCCGAGATTTTACTCCCATTCAGCTTCAAGCTAAGTTCAATGTTCGTCTCCGCAATTCCTGGGAAACCTGCACTTCGCACAATGTGGCGGGGGTACTGAGGGGTTCGACTGCCCCCGATGAAGCGGTTGTATATGTGGCGCATTGGGATCATCTGGGCATCGGTCGTCCCGTTGATGGGGATTCCATCTACAATGGTGCCTCGGATAATGCCGCAGCTATGGCGTGGGTATTGGCTATTGCAGAGGAATTTAAGGTACAACCACAAACTGAGCGTTCGCTCTTATTCTTTATCCCCACCGCAGAAGAGTCGAGTCTGTTGGGTAGTTACCATTATGTGGAAAATCCCGTTTTCCCGATGGAAAAAACGGTAGCTGGATTCAATTCCGATGTTATCTTGATGTTGGGAAGATTTGAAGATGTCACCGTGACCGGACTCGGGCACTCCGAATTGGATCAATATCTTGAAAAAGAGGCTCTAAAACAAGGTCGTTATATTTCCAATGATCCGAATCCGGAAAACGGCATGTTTTTCCGCTCCGATCAGCTGCCTTTTATGAAAAAAGGAGTTCCGTTCCTATTTGCCAAGGGCTATACCCATCAGCGCGAACTGGGCAAAGAGGCAACCCTTCAAATCATCGCCGATTATTGGAAAAATGTTTACCACAAACCATGTGACGAATTCGTCTCCGAACGAGACAAACTGGATGGCCTGTTCGAAGACGCACAGCTCTTTTTCAGTGTCGGTTACCGCATCGCCAACGAAAAAACCTACCCTCAATGGCACAAAACCTCGGAATTTTATCAGGAAAGATGTGTGGATAGAGTTTTATAAGGACGACTATAAATAAACCATCCTAGTAGTAAAAATGATTAGCAAATTTGTTTGTTATTCGTATTTACCACATTTTGAGTAGCGCCGATTTTTCCTATCAATAAGTGTAGCATACTCAAATTGGACGTAGGTATAATGCCTCTGATTTTTACAAAGAACGGGGTGTGGAGAAATGAAAATAAGAGCCCATATATTTCTTCTGACTTTGCTGATGGTTGTTACAGCCTGTGATCCTCAACGTCAAATACATATTGATACCACAGAGGTTAGTTATTTCAATGGCATCACCGGCAAAAATGAAATAATGGAGAGTTACCGGATAACAAATAATTCAGACGAGGATTATTTTACCTGGGTATCATTGGAACCGATTAATGAGAGAACAAATACGGAGCTGATTCACGATTACTTTAAAAAGAGGAAAGGCGACTTCTCTTTTCTTGAAGCGATGTTTGAAAACTTATTGGATGAGCAACCAACAGTCATAGGATATTCATTTATCAAAAATATTAATCCGGGTGAAACCTTCCACTATTTTATTGCCAAGAATGAGAAATCATCCGTTTTTTATCTAGAAAGAATAGTTCTTATCAAGAGAAAAGAAGTAGAACAATATCTAAGAATGCAGATTGATGACAAGTGTTTTTACGAGTCACCAAGTATCATTTTGACTGAAAAATAGCTTAAATTTCCGCTCAGGCAATGACTCCCTCTTTTTTAAACCATCTTATTGTATCTGCGAGGGTTTCTTTAAATGGTCTTGTAATAAAATTCAGTACTTTGCGGGCCTTTTCAGATGAAAACAGAGAGTTTGTTGTCAAGATATGCAACGATTGAGTGGAAAATAGTGGAGTTCGTTTTTTGAGCTTGTAAAAGCAATTATAGCTAGGCATAAAAATTTTGACCAGCCACATTGGTGCCATGAATATGGGTTGTCTTTTACCTGTGAGGTTTTTAAAAGTCCTGAAAAATTCTTTAATGGATATATAGCGGTTGCTCAGTATATAACATTCTCCCCTGCCCCCTTTCTTACAGGCAGATATGATTCCTGTAGCCACATCGCGAACATCCACAAAATCAAAACCTCCAACTACCCCCGAAGGCATCTTTCGGCGCCAACAGGTAATTACCAACTGTGCCGTATGATTATTGGTGGGGGAATTGGGACCGCAAATACCTGTTGGATGTATGACAGTAACATCCAGACCCTTTTTCCCCGCATCCAGGACATATTGAGTCGCCTCAGCCTTGGTTTGGGCGTATTGTCCATAAACAAGATTCTTATCGAAATGATCGACCTCATATGTGATCTTTCCTTTGGGTTGCTCCGGAATGGCATGGACCGAACTTACGTAGACAAGCTTAGTCGCATTGTACTTAATTGCTGCATCTGTAATGTTCTGTGTTCCCTTAACGTTGACATCATAAACGATTTGCTGGTATTCCAGGGAAGTAGTCACGATACCAGCAGCATGTATCACATACATATCAGTATCAGGATCAACACGGAAAAAATCTTCCAAAGAGGAGGGGTCCACTACGTTTCCATAACAAACTTCAACCTGAGAAGGTAAGCGCGAATTCAACTTATCACCCGGTAGTGCCAGTACGCGAACTTTTTTGTCATCGGCAATTAACTGAGATACTATTGTGAGGCCTAAGTGACCGGTTGCTCCGGTAACTAAATAAATTTCATCTTTTTGCATACTGCAAAAACGGCAAATATTGTGCCATCGGTATGGCAAACCCCCCATAATATGCTGTCTATAAGTCATTTTATGCAGATATCTACTTTTTCAAAAAACACTAGCACCAATCTTTTGGAAATGTCAGAAGCGACTAAAAATGTTTAAATTTGTGTTATTATGAAAACAATGAAAAATAGAGGATATGTTCACGTTTATACCGGAAACGGTAAGGGAAAAACCACAGCAGCGCTTGGGCTCACATTGCGAGCTGCAGGAGCCGGAAAAAAGGTTTTTATAGCCCAATTTGTAAAGGGACAACGTTACTCTGAAGTAAAAGCGATAGAGAAATTTCTGCCAATAGTTGAAATAAAACAGTACGGGCTGGATTGTTTTATAAGGAACAAGCCCACACAAGCCGATATTGATGCTGCGCACAAGGGATTGTGTGAAATTAAAGAGATCATCCTCTCCGGCAAATATGATGTCGTGGTATTGGATGAGGCTAATATTGCTGTTTACTACGGTCTTTTTTCAGTTCAGGAGTTTATTGATATCATCACACAAAAACCAACAGAAACTGAAATCATCATTACCGGCAGATATGCGGCACCGGAATTAATCGAAGTGGCCGATTTGGTCACCGAAATGAAAGAGATCAAACATTATTACACCCAAGGCGTAGAAGCCCGAATCGGGATAGAACACTGATAAGATTTTTCCGAACAACGTATCTATATATGGATGAGCACATAAAGTGCTTATTTTGTAGAAGGCCGGACATCGCGTTGATAACTTTTGAAAACCTTTATTGTTTTAGTAGAAAGAATAAATTACATTTGTGACGCATTTGGTTCTTGTCCGAATCTCCTTTCGGATAAAGATGAAAAGGGAATGCCGTGAAAGTCGGCAACAGTTCCCGCTGCTGTAAGCTCTATAAATGTACTGAACACTACTTTTGCCACTGTCTCGATCAATTCGGATGGGAAGGCGTTCGGAAACAAGAGCAAGTCAGAAGACCTGCCAATTTGCATGCTAAGTTTTTGATGTCTTCGGGTTAAAGGACAGTCCAAAATAGTCAAATAATACTATCACTCACAGAGCTGTTAGCATTTTAGACTACCTTGTCGTACCGGAACACCTCAAAAATCAGGGTGTAACTACCCTATTGCTGAAATTTGAAGAATGGTAAAAAATTTAAATAGTCTGATAAAGTGAGTCACAAAGAAATTTATATCGTAAAAAGAGATGGAAAACGGGTGCCTTTTTCCATCAAAAAAATTGAAAATGCCATTTCTAAAGCATTTTTATCAGTAGGTTCTTTTGCGACGCAAGAGGACTTTGTCGCCATCCTCTCACGTCTGCACATTTCAAATGGGATGACGGTGGAAGAGATCCAAAATCAGGTTGAGATCGCCCTGATGGCGGAAAAATATTTCGCCGTAGCCAAATC
This sequence comes from Bacteroidales bacterium, assembly GCA_012728975.1. Classification (GTDB taxonomy): domain Bacteria; phylum Bacteroidota; class Bacteroidia; order Bacteroidales; family UBA932; genus Cacconaster. Next base: position 27,376 of record JAAYDZ010000036.1, on the reverse strand, counting down.
TTACATGCTCTATCGACAAAAGCATACGGAGACACGCGAGATTCGGGATAAAATGAACTTTATGATGAACTACTGCGATGCACAAAATGCGGCCACAGGCAGTAAGTTCGACGCAAATGCCAATGTGGAGAAGAAAAACATTGCCACTCTCATTGGAGAGCTGCCCAAAAAGAGCTTTATCAACCTCAACCGCAGGATGCTGACCGACAGATTGAAGGAGATGTATGGAAAAGAGTTTGCCGACAAATATATCGGAATGCTCAACGAACATTTTATTTACAAAAATGACGAGACCAATCTTGCCAACTATTGCGCCAGCATTACTATGTACCCGTGGTTACTGCACGGCACTATCCCTGTCGGTGGCAACTCAACCCCGCCTACCAACCTGAAGTCCTTTTGTGGCGGATTTGTCAATCTGGTTTTTATCGTATCAAGTATGTTGAGCGGAGCTTGCGCTACGCCCGAATTCCTGATGTATATGGACTACTTCATCCGTCTGGAATATGGGAATGATTACTACAATCGGGTTGATGATGTAGTGGACTTGTCCAAGCGGCGCCGCACTCTCGACAAGACTATTTGCGACTGTTTCGAGCAGATTGTCTATTCAATCAACCAGCCTACCGGAGCGCGCAATTTCCAAGCTGTTTTCTGGAATATCTCCTATTATGACCGCCCCTATTTCGAAAGCCTGTTTGGAGAGTTTGTCTTCCCCGATGGCAGTCGTCCAATATGGGAATCCCTGAGCTGGCTTCAAAAACGATTTATGAAGTGGTTCAATGCGGAACGCAACAGGACGGTACTTACCTTTCCGGTAGAAACTATGGCGCTGCTTGCCAAAGGAGATGATCTTATTGATACCGAATATGCCGATTTTACAGCGGAAATGTATGCTGAAGGACATTCATTTTTTACCTATATGAGTGAAAATGCCGATTCGCTCTCAAGTTGCTGCCGTTTGCGCAATGAAATCCAGGATAATGGATTCAGCTATACGCTTGGTGCAGGTGGCGTTTCCACCGGCTCGAAAAGCGTTTTAACCATCAACCTCAACCGCTGCGTACAGTATGCCAAGCGTATCGGAAGAGATTATCTGGATTTTCTGGCAGAGGTGGTAGATCTTACCCACAAAGTGCAGCTCGCCTACGACGAAAACCTGAAAATGTTTTTGGAAAAGGGGATGTTGCCCCTCTTTGATGCGGGATATATCAATATGGGCAGGCAATATCTGACCATTGGCGTCAATGGATTGGTTGAAGCTGCCGAATCGTGCGGTATTGAAATAAATGATAATCCCGAATATGTCACTTTCGTGCAGGAGATTCTTGGCCTTATCGAGAGTTACAATAAAAAATATCGTTCCGATGGAGTGATGTTCAATTGTGAAATGATTCCGGCTGAAAATGTGGGGGTAAAACATGCCAAATGGGATCGTGAAGATGGTTATTTCGTTCCCCGCGACTGCTACAATAGTTATTTCTACCGTGTAGAAGATAGTTCGCTCAATGTTCTGGATAAATTTCGCCTGCATGGGCGAAAATATATCGAAAGACTTACGGGTGGTTCCGCACTTCACATGAATCTGGAAGAGCATCTCACCAAAAGTCAATACCGTCAATTGTTACGCGTTGCTGCCCGTGAAGGGTGTAATTATTTTACCTTTAACATTCCCAATACGGTGTGCAACGAATGTGGCTGCATCGACAAGCGTTATTTGAAGCAATGTCCCAAATGCGCATCACAAGATATTGACTATCTGACACGCATCATAGGCTATATGAAACGGGTAAGCAACTTCTCGGCAGCACGTCAGGTAGAGGCACAGAAGCGATATTACGGAAAATTGGAAAAGGAGAAGGAAGCAATTGCATGCTAAAATATGTGGATTACGATATCGTTTTTCAGGAAGTCCCCGATGAGGTAACGTTGGCTATTAACTTATCCAACTGTCCATATCGCTGCGTTGGATGTCATAGCCCTCATTTGCGCAGCGACATTGGGGAAGAACTCTCCGAAAAAGCTCTTTACGACTTGATTTGCAAATACGAAAATGCAATTACCTGCGTCTGTTTTATGGGCGGCGATGCCGCGCCCGCTGAGTTGTGTGGATTGGCAGCTTTTATTCGAAAAAAATGGGATCACAAAATCAGAACTGCCTGGTATTCCGGAAACAATACTCTGCAAAACAAAGAATCGATGCGCTTTTTTGACTATATCAAACTAGGAGAATATATTCAATCACTCGGCGGATTGAACAAAAAAACCACCAACCAACGCCTCTATCGCATTCACAACGACACAATGCAGGACATCACATCATTAATGCAAAAATATACCCTCTCCGAAGCTTGATAATCAGCTAACTAGTTATCTGCGAAAACATTTTTTTAATATAATGTTTTGTCGCACACACAATTTTTCCTACCTTAGTGGCCGTTTGGAACGCATTAATCAAATTCAATATGGCACAATACGAAGTTGATGGAGACGGATTCTTGAAGGATCCGGACATTTGGAGTAAAACCGTGGCAGAAACCTTTGCCCAAGAAGACGGAATCAGCGAATTGACAGAAGATCACTGGAAAGTAATTGACGTAATACGTGAACACTATCTGGAAAATGGTAATGCCCCGATGGTTCGCAAAATCTGCAAATCCACCGGATTGAAATTAAAAGAAATTTATGAATTGTTCCCCTTGGGACCTGCCCGTGGCGCTTGTCGTGTAGCCGGATTGCCCAAACCTGATGGTTGTGTATAGTGCTATGGAATGGTATCATATTTTAGCATGGGTGGCCTCAGTAATATGTTTCGGCATATTCTTTGGCCATTTTATTCGCCTCATAAGTTTTGGGTTGCCCAAAGATAAGGCTAAAACGCAAGGCAAGACATCGGCCGGCATTCGTTATGCTTACATCAATTCCATGATGCCACAACATAAAGAATCGGCCTACCTCCATCTTCCGACTTACACCGCAGGGATCATTTATCATTTAGGGACCTTTTTATCCCTGCTTCTGTTGATCTTTTCGCTTATCAATATTTGGATAGGTTGGAAAATGCCCGAACTTTTGGGATGGATACTGGGAGGTTGTCTGCTAATTTCGACACTTTGCGGTTTGGGAGTTTTAATTAAACGTATTGTCAAGCAGGAATTGCGCTCTTTTTCCAACCCAGACGACTACATTTCCAACGGTTTAACGACCATATTTCAAGCTATAACGGCACTTTTTATAGCATTCCCCCATCTGCCTGCCATTGAAATAGTTTACTTTATCATATCCGTTTTGTTTCTGGTGTGGTTTCCGCTCGGCAAAACACGTCACATTCTCTATTTCTTTTTTGCCCGTTTACACCTCGGTTATTTTTATGGTCGCCGAGGCACATGGCCTGAACATTAAACGCTATGAAACCGATTGATCCCGTAAAACGAGAAAAGGCGCTGGCCCTTTTGGCCGATACCTCGGATAGTAAATTACGCACTCATCTGAATTCGTGTGTTCGATGCGGTCTTTGCGCAACCAGTTGTATGTATTATGACACCTTCCACGAAGCGAAGTATATTCCCGCTGTCAAAGTGGATATTGTGGCCTCCATATATAAACGTTATAACACCTTTTTAGGTAAACATGCGCCTAAATTGGTCAATGCCCGCCCCTTGAATGAAGAGACGGCGGAAGAGATGGTAGACCTGCTTTTCGGATCCTGCACCATGTGTGGCCGCTGCGTCACCCATTGCTCCATCGGAGTAGATATCTCCTATCTCGTCCATAAAGGCCGGGAGATGCTGGCAGAGATGGGTATGGTTCCGGCCTCATTGCAGTCCACGGTGGATGCCGCAGTACAGACCGGCAACAATATGGCCATTCCCGTCGAAGAATATACGGATACGATCGAATGGATGGAAGAAGAACTGCAAGATGAAGTTGAAGACGAAAATGCTCGTATTCCACTGGACGAATCGGATCGCAATGTCTTCTATACCCTCAATCCGCGCGAACCTAAGTTTTTTCCGCTCTCTATTAAGGCAATGGCTAAAATTTTCTATGCTGCTCAAGAAAGCTGGACACTTTCTTCCAAATACTACGATGTAACCAACTACGGTTATTTCAACGGAAATACTGCTGAAGCAACCTTGATTGCCCGTAACCTCCACGATGAGGTACTTCGTTTAAAGGGAAAACGTTTGATTTTGGGAGAATGTGGACACGGATCCTACGCTAACCGTTGGGAAGGACCCAATTATTTGGGACATTCCTACGAATTCGATATGATAACAGCCGTGGAACTGATCAAAGAGTACATCGATTCAGGACTGATTCGTTTGGATAAAAGTCTCAACAGCGAACCGGTTACCATTCATGATCCCTGTAACTTGATACGCAATGGAGGCTTGTTTAAGACCCTTCGCTATGTGTTGCACGCATCGTGCAGCAGTATAATAGAAATGGATCCATACGGTAACGACAACCATTGTTGCGGAGGCGGAGGTGGACAGTTGGCTATGAGTGAGTATAATGAACGCCGACTCGGAATAGGCAAGATCAAAGCCGATCAAATTCGCAAGAGCGGCGCCAAGATTGTAATTACCCCCTGTCACAACTGTGTCGACCAGTTGTTGCAATTGAATCACACCTACAAATTGAATGTAAAGATCATGACCGTTGCAGAAATTGTAGCAAACGCATTAATATTATAATTATAATTACAATACAACATGAGCAAATTGATTTATTTGGACAATTCGGCCACAAGTTTTCCGAAGCCCGATAGTGTATACGAGTTTATGCACTCGTTTTATTGTTCCAAAGGAGTAAGTCCGGGACGTTCGGGCTTTGATGCCGCTTTGGAAGCCGAAGATATGGTAACATCCACCCGCAAAATGTTGACCCGCCTTTTTAACGGTGGCGAGGACTACAACCGACTTACCTTCAGTTACAACGCCACTGATTCACTCAACCTGATCATCAACGGTTTAGTCGAAAAAGGGACCCATGTCGTTACAACAATGTTGGAACACAACTCCGTTTTGCGGCCACTTTATGTTCACGAACAAGCAGGAACAATCGATGTTACCTATGTGCCCTTTGATGAGGATGGTTATGTGCATCCGGAGGATATCGAAAAGGCGATCCGTCCGAACACTAAACTTGTGATTGTTACTCACTGTTCCAATGTAGTAGGTACCATTCAACCGTTGACGGAGATAGGAGCAATCTGTCGCAAAAAAGGTATCCTTTTCGTTGTAGACGGGAGCCAGGGTGCAGGTGCTGTAGATTTGGATATGCAAGCCAGCAACATCGACGTATATTGCTTTACAGGTCACAAATGCCTGATGGGGCCGACAGGAATCGGTGGTTCATACGTACGCGAAGGAGTCGAAATCAACCAAACCCGTGCCGGCGGTACCGGCGTCCGTTCTGCTTATCCGGGACACTTGGAAGAATATCCCTATCGTTTGGAATATGGCACCCTCAACATCTTGGGCGTGGCAGGTCTCCATGCCGGTGTAAAATGGATTACCGAACAGGGAATAATGAACATTCACAGACGTGAAATGGAATTGTGGAACATCCTGGTGGATGGCCTGCGCAAGAATCCGGCTGTTAAGCTCTATTGCTGCAAAAGTGCTGAAAACCACAATCCGGTACTCTCGTTCAATATCAATAACTTCGATTCCAGCGATGTCGGCACCATGCTGGATGTGGACTACAACATTGCAGTTCGTATCGGTCTGCAGTGTGCACCCAAAGTACACGAAGGTATCGGTACCATCAACAATCACGGAACAGTTCGTATGAGTATAGGTGCCTTTACCACGGAAGAAGAGATCATTGCCGCCATCAATGCCGTAAATGAAATTGCCTCCCTGCGTAACTAATCATCGCTAAAAAGATCCTCAGATCATTTATAATAAAGAAGCCCTCGGTTATTGATCGAGGGCTTCTTTATTAAGTTGTTATTTACCAACCTTCATGACTTCTCCATGATCCTTGACAATGGCGCGGAGCCAACGCTCGCGAGGAATATCATTGATAGGACGAGCGGGAATTCCTTTACCGGATCCGTTATCCTTAAATGTACCATCCTCATTCTGCTGCTTGATATTGCCATCAATGAATTTGACAAGCAGAAACTCCTCCAGCTCCAACCATCTATTAAAGAGCTGTTCCGACCTCTTAGCAGAGAATTCAGTAAGAGAGGCGATAGCCTGTCCTCTGTTTCCTGCTTCCAGCATCTTGAGCGCTTTAACATCAGCCTCTTTGATAAGCTTCAGACTACCTAGCTCGAAAGCATCAATCTCAGCTCTAAGAACGGGCTCTACTCTGTTGTAGAAAAGATAGGCAAAGTGAGTCACTTTATTAAATAGCCAAAATGCAGAAGTGGGTGAGTAGGTGGTCATACCTCCGTTGCCAACTCTGAAACACTCGGGAACCTCCGTAATTGAAGTATAGATAGGAGTCACAGCAGAGGTGGCAGCGTCGTCTACTCCAAACCAAATCACGCCTCCGATCTCATCGGGAAGCCAGCCGCGTGACTGGGCTACAAACCAGAATCCTGTCTGTTGGGTGGCGATTGAGCGCTCATAGCGATATGCCTTTCCATCCACTTCAAAGCCCATCGGGCGCCATCTGTAGGGAATCTCGTGAGGACCCGCGCCCACATCATATCTGAAATCCATAGGAGTGTCCTCAAAATGGTCTCTCATCACATCAGCGAGTTCTTTAACTCCAACTTTTTCTGCGGGTTTTATATAGAGCGGCATCTTATTGTCAGGATTGTGGCCAAAAGCGAAGTCGAGATATTTGTCTGCATCGAATGTGCCTTTGCCGAGAATATTGAAAGCAGCCCATACTCTTGCTTCGCAGCCTCTGAGTGCTCCCCAATCTGCCGGCGCATAAGCATCACAGAAGCTGAAGTCCTTATCTTCACCGGTGAAGTAGCCTTTGGAGCGGGCAAAGGAGATTACATCTGGAGTATAGAGACAGTTTTCGGGATCATTAAGGGGAAATTTGTGGATACGGCTCTGATTGGCGTGTGCACTGATATATCCGTCAGGAATCCTGATAGCAACCCAAACAGCTCCGAGTTCTTCTCCCTTACCCACAATCTCCATTATCCAACATTCATCCTTATCCGCAATAGAAAATGATTCTCCTCCCGAAGGAAATCCATATGTCTGGAGAAATTCATCAATAATGGTAATTGCCTCTCGTGCAGTACGTGCTCTCTGGAGAGTAACATAAATTAGGGAACCGTAATCCATTATGCCGTGACGGTTAGCCAATTCTCGGCGTCCTCCAAAAGTGGTTTCCGCAATAATCAGCTGGTGTTCGTTCATATTGCCCACGGTCTGGAATGTACGCTCAACCTGGTCAATTTGGCCAAGATACCTTCCCGAATCCCACTCATAGATCTCCATTTTCGATCCCTTAGGCCATGTAGTGGCGGGCACATAATAAAGTTCGCCATAGAGCTGGTGGGAGTCAGCGGAGTAAGTCACCATACAGGAACCATCTTTGGAGGCCCCTTTGGTCACAATAACATTGGTGCATGCGTTGGCTTCCACCTGTCCCAGCCAAAAAGCGAGCATCAGGCAGATTACGATTTGGAATGTTCTCTTCATTGTTTTCAGTTTTTTTATTAATATTTTCACGAATATAATAAAAAACTTGTTATCGGGATGATTCTAGAGTATTTTTCAGAAAGACAAAATCCATCATTTTCGTTTCTTTGTTGTATATTTGCATCCTAATAACTTTCACATCATGAGATACTCCAGGTTTTTGTTGACGATAACGCTGACACTGCTTTGCGGTAGCTTTTTGTATGCACAAAACCCTCAAGGCGAGCAGGGTCCGACCAATTTTATAGAGGTGGCCGCCAAAGAGGCAGACAATCTGATGAAAGAATTCGATCTCGATTTCCGTCAGGTCTTTCTTGTAGATTCCCTTTTACAGGATATGATGCCGAAAATGAATGAGGAGATGACTGCCATTCAGCGCTCAGGTGCCACCAATCGCGAAATCTTTATGATCACATATGACAAATGGCTCGACGCCATTGACAAGGAATACGAGAAAATATTTGACGAAGACCAGTGGAAACGATACCTCAAGTCGGCTCGCGGCAGAGAAAAACGCAAACGTGATAAACGAATGGCAGAGAGAGAAAGTATGAAGTAGTATGTAGTCAGGAGTATGAAGTGTGTGGTGAAGAGTATGAATTGGGGAGTGGGGAGTATGTAATAGGGAGTATGTAGTATGTGATGTGTAGTGAGAAGTAAGAAGTGTGTGGTTGGTAGTAATGAGGAATGAGTGATTAGCAATTAAGAATTTAAAATAAAGAATAAAGATTATTATAACTTAAAACACAACAAATGTTAGCAAAAGAATGGTTAAAGAACGCTCAGGGCGTTATGAATAAGATTGAGGCAACTCAGATGGAGAATATCCGCAAGGTTGCAGAAGTAATGGCAGACACTATCCAGTCAGGTCGTTGGGTACACACCTTCGGCTGTGGCCACGCCACACTCCCGATAGAGGAGATGTATCCCCGTATCGGCGGCTTTGTAGGATTTCATCCCCTGTGCGAGCTTCCCCTTACATTTTTCACCCATATCACCGGTGAGATGGGTATTGACCAATTCCTCTTCCTCGAAAGGACCGAAGGCTATGGCAAAGCCATTATGAAGGGTTGGAATTTCGACGAGAAAGACGTGCTTTGGCTCTTCTCACATACCGGCATCAACGCAGTTAATATAGACGTTGCCCTTGAAGCAAAAAAACGCGGTATGAAGGTCATCGCATTTGGCTCGGCAGAACAGACAGGCAACAAGGTTCCCCGTCATTCAGGCGGCAAAAACCTCTTTCAGATAGCCGATTATGTGGTGGATACCTGCTGTCCCCTCGTTGATGCATCAGTTGACCTCAAAAACCACCGGGACAAGATCGGTCCCGTATCTACGGTGGCATTTATCACTGCCGTATGGATGACCATCTGCACCGTTGCCCAGATTCTCGCTGATCGCGGCGAAAAACTCTTTATCCATCCTTCTCATAATGTACCTGGCGATACTACAGCTCAAGAGCGTCTGGATGCCTGTATTACCGAGTACAAGAGAAGGGTAAGGGGACTTTAATTTTTTACTATACAATATCAGGGGGGTGGCCGCAAAGTCGCCCCTTTTTATCAAGGATATGAAAAACAAAATCATAGCACTTCTCAAACAGGAGGTTAAACCGGCTCTGGGATGCACCGAACCCATAGCGGTAGCCCTTGCAGTGGCCCGCAGTTGTGAACTTCTAAGGAGCATTTCTGTAGAACCTGAATACATCAATGTTCAGGTCAGTAACAACATACTCAAGAATGGCATGGGAGTAGGAATCCCGGGCACCGACACGGTGGGACTACATATTGCTGCGGCCCTGGGTTGCACCTGCGGTAAATCCAAGTATCGTCTCGAAGTACTCAAAGATGTGACTGATAAGAGCGTTTCCAAAGCGCGTGAGATGGTATCAACCAGAAAGGTGGCCATATCGCTTGCAGAGACTTCGGAGAAACTCTATGTATATGCTGAAACTTGCTCTTCAGAGGAGCAAGGCTCTCATAAGGCAGTCACAATTATAAGCGGTAATCATGACTCGATAGTGCATGAAGAACTAGATGGTATAATCATCAAAAGCATAGAAAACAGCAACTCTGAAGATCCCACCGGTAATGGGATTGAACCCGATTTTGCGCGTAAAATCACTATTGAGCAAATACTTGACTTTGCCACTCGGACACCTCTTGAAGAGTTGGAGTTTATAATGGAATCCGTTACACTAAACAAGGCGCTGGTGGATGAAGGGCTTCGAAACAAATATGGCCTACAGGTGGGCAGAACACTGCTCGCACCTGTCAACAAAGATGTGTATGGGGATACCTATCTCACTTATGCCATGGCTTATACTGCAGCAGCCTCCGATGCGAGGATGGCAGGCAGTACTCTTCCTGCTATGAGCAACTCCGGCAGCGGCAACCAGGGCATTACCGCCACGGTTCCCGTTATCGCTATTGCAGAAAAATTGAAGTCTAATCATGAAGATCTGGCGAGAGCTTTGGTGATCAGCCACCTGGTAGCTATCCACATCAAAGGGCATTTGGGCAGACTCTCAGCTCTCTGCGGATGTGTGGTTGCCTCTACAGGCTCAGCCTGCGGCATCGTCTATCTGCGCAAGGGGGGTTATGAGCAGATGTGTGCTGCCATAAAAAACATGATAGGCAATATCACCGGAATGGTATGCGACGGAGCCAAGGTAGGATGTGCCCTAAAAGTGGCCTCAGGAGTAGCCAGTGCGCTGCAATCCGCGGTGCTGGCGCTCGATGGTATCTGCATATCTTCCAACGACGGCATCATAGAGGAGGATATCGAAAAAACCATAGCCAATCTCGGTAAAATCGGCTCTATAGGCATGCAGAGTACAGATGAGATGATTTTGGAAATTATGATATGTAAATAAAGTTGCGGGGTGCAGGTTGTGGGGTAGTTTGGAGTTCGTTTGTAAGCTTCAAAACAGTAATGGCATTCCTTATTGACGAAAACGTCAAACTATTTGGATTTTCGTCAATAAGGAAGTAATAACATCAAAGGCTACCACAAAAACACCGACCGGAAAACCACAAAAACAAAAAAACAACAGTTAATAGCCAACAGCTAACGGCCAACGGCTAATAGCCATAATATCCTCAACACTCGAAAATCGATACTGAGCCGGGATGCCTTGAAAACCCCGGTTGCGCCAATCAGCCAGAGCGAAGTCTATACCTGCTCCGCGGGCACACTCGAAATCATAATCAGTATCTCCGAAATAGATACACTCCTCGGCTGTTGCGCCGGAACGGGACATATAGGCCAAAAGCGGATCCGGCCAGGGTTTGTGACGAAGTGAATCGTCGCTGGTGATAACCGTCTCGAAAAGATCTTTCCATTGTGACAAACGAGGATCATAATTGAACTCAAAGCAGCTTCGTGAGGTCACTACGCCTAATTTGAATCCCATTTCGCGAAGGCGGGGAAGCATCTCTGAGACACCATCGAATGGAACAATGAGATACATCAATTCCTGGAAATTCTTCTCCCAGCTATGTGCTGCCGCTTCCACATCTTCAAACCCCATTTTCTGAGCCACAACCATCGTTGGAATCCCGAAATAGGGATAAAGCTCGTCATAGGTCATATCCTTACCCATAAGCTCCTTAACACTCTTTTGCAAAGAGAGGACGCCTGTCTTTTCAGTGTCGAGCAATGTGCCGTCTATGTCAAAAATAAGATGCTTGTATTTTCTCTGCTCCATATCCTCCCTCTTCATCACAATCCAAGATATGCCTTTTGCTCCTTGGTAAGCACATCAATGCTCACTCCCAAGCTCTCAAGCTTCTTAACGGCCACATAGTTGTCTATCTCCTCGGGAACCAAGACAATGGAAGGGGGCAGTTTGCCACGACTCTTGACCAAATATCTCGCGCTTAGTGCCTGGATAGCAAAACTCATATCCATAATCTCGGCAGGATGCCCATCTCCGGCAGCCAGGTTGACCAGCTTGCCTTCAGCGATTATATAAATACAGCGGCCATCAGACAATTTGTAGCCGGTGAGATTAGTACGCGCCTCAAAACTCTCTACCGCTATTTGCGAGAGTTGCGCCACCGACACCTCGCAGTCAAAATGACCTGCATTACAACAGATAGCACCATCCTTCATTTTCTCAAAACTAGAGGCTGTAATAACATCCTTACAGCCTGTAACTGTCACAAAGATATCACCTATAGGAGCTGCATCTTCCATCTTCATTGCCTTAAAACCATCCATAATCGCCTCCAGCGCCTTTACCGGCTCCACCTCAGTCACGATTACCGAAGCTCCAAGTCCCTTGGCGCGCATTGCAACACCTTTACCACACCAACCGTAACCTGCTACAACTACATTTTTGCCTGAAACGATAAGGTTGGTGGTATTATTTATACCATCCCAAACAGATTGGCCGGTACCATATCTATTATCGAAAAGATATTTACAGTTGGCATTGTTGACCATTACCATCGGATATTTGAGAGTGTTGGTCTGAGCCATACGTATCAAACGGTTAATGCCGGTGGTAGTCTCTTCACAACCTCCGATGACTTTATCGATCAGATGAGTGAATCGGGTGTGCATCAGATTGGTCAGGTCTCCACCATCATCGATTATGATATCAGGACCACACTCCAGTACACTGCAAAGGTGACGCTCATATTCCTCTTCAGAGGCATTATACCACCCGAAGACATTTAGTCCCTCTTTTACAAGTGCCGCCGCAACATCATCTTGTGTCGAGAGGGTGTTACTTCCTGTTACATACATTTCGGCGCCACCACTCGCAAAGACCATACAAAGGTATGCCGTCTTTGCCTCGAGATGGACCGAAAGTGCTATTTTGATCCCCTTAAAGGGCTTTTCTTCAATAAATTCTTGTTCGATTGAACTGAGTACGGGCATATTCCGCTTCACCCAGTCAATCTTGCGTTTACCGCTCTCCCAAAGATTTATATCTCTAATTTCGCTCATTGTTGTTTTTATTATTTGATTTTATTTTGTCTATTTTGATCAGAACGGGAAGATGATCACTATAACCGTTCTGAAAACTATTGCCGTTATAACTGCGTTTTGGCCACCCTTTTTGCAGCATGAAATTGCGTTTGAAAATTTCGCAATAATGCTTTTGATTCATCTTAACGAGTTTCAAGCCTGATGAATCTGGAAATATCTCCAGCAGATTTGGGCTGACGATTATGTTATCGAAGAGAGTCCAACGATGATTGTGTACACTAGTACCAAATCCCTCGTCATGTAGCACCCAAAAGGGGTTGAAATAATCACCCTCTTCCACTAATGACATTTTTTTTCTTGCTCTGAGCAAAACTGAAAGAGACTCGTCCGATGGTGAATCATTCATATCTCCCATCACCACAATCTTGATATCGGGATACTTTTCACGCATTGTTAATGCGTGGTGGTAGATTGTCTCCGTGCCTGCGCGGCGAAATCCAGCAGAGTTTTTGATTCCGGTCCTCCTCGAAAGAAGATGACAGACATAAAAACAAAACATTTCTCCATCAATTTTCCCCCAGACGCATAGTATGTCGCGACCTATATATTCACGCCCGCTCCGCAATACCAGCTTCACAGGACAACTACCTTCTATCTTAAATTTGTCAGGGCGATAAAAAAGCCCCACATCAACACCGCGGACATCATTTGATTCATAATGGATACATTTGTATCTGGCTCCGCGGACACGTCTTTGATCGGCCAGATCCTGCATCACCGCCTTATTCTCCACTTCAGAGACACCTAAAATCACAGGGAATCCCCCATGTGCATTGGAAACCGTGGAAATAACCTCTGCCAGATTCTCGAGTTTCTTCTGATACTTCTGCGTAGTCCATCTTTTAGGGCTGGAAGGGGTAAATTCCTCATCCTGCGTGTTTGGATCGTCTAGAGTGTCATACAGATTCTCAAGGTTGTAGAACATTATGATGTAAGACATCTTGTTGGATATTGATTCGCAAAAATAGTGATTATTATCCATTTTTTACTAACTTGCATTTTATTTAACTGCGAAGAGTATGTATGAACAGCTGTTGAATCTTGATCCTGTCAAGATTAATTTCTCTAAAGCGGGAATGGATACAATCAATTTCGTACTTGCATTTGTAATGTACGGTGTTGCACTGGGTATTAAGCCCTCATTATTCAAAGAGGTTTTCAAAAAACCCAAATCGGTAATTCTAGGAGCCATATGTCAGCTGGTACTCCTACCAGCGCTAACATATCTGCTTGTAGTCATCCTTAACGACCGTATTACACCAATGGTGGCTATGGGCATGATTCTGGTTGCATCATGCCCCGGAGGCAACATATCCAACTTCATGTCTTCGCTTTCCAAAGCCAATATTGAACTTTCTGTAACTCTGACAGCCCTCAGCACCTCTCTTGCGCCGCTTACCACTCCCGGCAACTTCGCCCTTTGGGGTGGACTTTACGTCAGATACCTCAACAAACAGGCGGCAGGAGCTCTGCAACCCCTTGAGATTCCCATCTCGGAGGTTATGATTACAGTCTTTATCCTGCTCGGCATACCCCTGATACTTGGTCTGTTGACCAACAAATATCTCCCCAAGGTTTCCGAGAAGCTAAAAAAGCCTATGCAGATATTTTCCATCCTATTTTTCCTTTTGATGGTAGTCCTTGCGTTTGGCAACAACTTGCAGCTTTTCCTCCAATATATCTGGTATATTTTCTTTATCGTTTTGCTTCACAATGCACTGGCACTCTCTATTGGTTATGGCATAGGCACTACCTTTAAAGTACCGCGTGAAGATCGTCGTACCCTAACTATTGAGACCGGTATACAGAATTCCGGACTGGGTTTGGTGCTTCTGTTCAACCCAAAGATATTCCCTCCCGATCTGATGAATGGAGGGATGCTCTTTATCACCGCCTGGTGGGGTATATGGCACATAATCTCCGGACTGGCTGTCTCTGTAATGTTTAATTATTCCACGAGAAGACGCCTTGCAAGGGCACAAAAAGTTAATGTGTAAGTCAAAGAAACATAGAGAGATTTACGACAAGGATCGCTTGTACGCTTTCCTCAGATACTCGGTTGATGCGTTTATCAAGGCTTCCTACCAAAAGATTGTTTTCCTCAATACGGATCGAATCCCGAGAGATGCTGCGGTCATTTTTACTCCCAATCACTGTGACGCCCTTATGGATCCTCTACTGGTACTGGCTGCAAATAGGGATAGAAAGGTATTTATCGCCAGAGCGGACATTTTCAAGAAGCCGATGCTCCGTAAACTTCTCACCTTCTTCAAGATGATCCCCATCAACCGCATCAGGGACGGTATCAGGTCTGTAACGGCAGTAGAGCAAACTATAAGAGTCTCCATCGAGGTACTGGAAAATAATGTGGGTATTTGTATCCTTCCCGAAGGTACCCACCGTCCCATGCATAGCCTATTGCCTATAGGAAAAGGTATTGCGAGGATCGCATGTGGTGCTTATGATGCTCTTGGTGATAACCACCCGATATACATTGTACCGGTTGGAGTAGAATACGGTGATTATTACAGGTTCAGATCCACTGCCATGGCCAACATAGGGGATCCCTTCAACGTATCTGAATTTATCTCCTCACAACGTAAGGAGGGTATGTCGGAGCGCGACATCATGGAGGCCATTCGACAGCAGGTCAAAGAGCGCATACAGGAGCTGATAGTCTATATAGACGATGATGAGCAATATGAGGCTGTTTGGGAATTAGCGAAGCTCCATAGTGGCGAGATATGTAAGTGTCGCGTTAAAGAACGCTTTGACGCCAACAGAGAAATTATAAGCCGAATCAAGCAGTTAAGGGAGCGTGACCCGAAGAAGGCATCCGCACTTCTGGGCAAAGCAGACAAACTAAGAAAACGCCGTCTCAAGTCTAAGGTAAGTATCAACGCCATACACCACAAGCACCCGCTGCTTGCCGCAATATTGGGAACTCTGGCACTTCTACCCGGGATTCCTCTCTTTTTGCTGATGGCAGCCGTATCTCTGCCCATCTGGGCCGTATCCGAGATTCTCTGTACCCTATTTAAGGACCGCGCATTCCACAACTCCGTACGCATGGTAGTCTTTTGGGTGGGCTGGAGCCTTTTATATTTAATTGAAGTTGTGCTGCTCTTCTGCTTTGCCCCCTGGAAATGGGCTCTTGCCACCGCTATAATCCTAATGCCCGTACCATTCTTTGTCTATGACTTTTTTGAATTTGTACGTGTGCTGGCTTCCCTCTGGAGAATTGTTTTCAACCGTAAGTTGAGAAATGATTATAAAGAAATAAAGAATGAATTGAAAAATATCTGATACCAAATAATTATGAAACGACTCAGTATAATCCTGGTGATGATGGGAATCCTTTTTCCTGCCTTATCATATGGTCAGACTCAAGACACCCTGCGTACCGGTCAGGTTATAGATACTCTGCGCATGAAGCCACATGGTGAGAAAAAACCGGAAACAGAGGTACTTGTGGCCCCACCGGACACCACAGTAAAGAGTTCCGAGGCCAATGAACTTGCCAAGGGCGATATTGTCAAAACCGGACTCTCGTTCGGACCGCTACCGGTCGTAGCCTTTGATAACGATAAGGGATTCCAATACGGCGCCCTCCTCAACATCTACAATTTCGGAGACGGATCATGGTATCCCATACCTAAATCGCAGTGGTATTTTGAACTTTCAAGATTTACGAAGGGATCTCAACTATACGTGATCTCTTATGACAACCGCACCTTGATCCCAGGAGTTCGCCTTTCTACTGCACTCCAGGTGACAAAGGATAAAGCACTCGATTTTTATGGTTTCAATGGTTATGAATCTTTTTATGACAGCTCCCTAGAGACCGGATTTTACCGTATGAACCGTATGGTACATACTTTTAAGGTTGACTTTACGGGAGAGTTGGAAGGCAATTTCTACTGGAAGGCCGGATATCATTTCAGCCATTTCAGAACAGGATCCTTTGAGGGTGAAAACTATACTCTTCCGACCACCCTTTTCGACATTTATAAGGCTGCTGATATCATACCCGAAGATCAGGCTGACGGAGGTATTTCAAGTGCCATTAGAGTGGGTTTGATGTATGATTCGCGTGACTTTGAAGCAGCGCCCTCCAAAGGTATCTGGGCAGAAGCCAATATTGCTTATGCCCCTAAATTTTTGGGTACTTCAGTGGGTTATACAAAATATAATCTCACTTTCAGAAACTATCTGCCTATTGCAAAAGATAAACTTGTTTTTGCCTACAGGCTCAACTTGCAGGGCTTCCTCGGCAAAGAATCGCCGGCATTCTATGTGCTCCCTTACGACATGTACCTTGGCACCGGTTATGACAGGGAGGGATTTGGCGGTTACCGTACTGTGCGAGGCCTTATGAGAGGACGCATCCAAGGGGCTCACACCTGCTATTTTAACACTGAACTGCGCTGGAGGTTTGTAAGTTTCCACCTTTGGAAACAGAATATCGCATTTGCATTGAGTGGATTTTTTGATGGAGCAAGAGTATTCAAAGGATTTAGCAATGACTTTAGGGTTAGCGGATTATCATCATATAACCTAACGTCATCGTATTACTCTCCTCAAGGCGGTCCTCAACAATATATGCTTTACGGAGGAAAAGAGAAATTTCATTTGAGCGCCGGAGGCGGAATTAGGTTCATAATGAATAGAAATTTCATCGTAGCTTTCGAGTATGGCAAGGCATTTGATTCACAAGATAATAGCAAAGGTGCCTTCTATATAAATACCGGCTTCCTCTTTTAGTTTGATTTTAAAAAACAGAATATGAAAAGATTATCAATCGCCTTTGCACTGACGGTGTCACTCCTGCTTACATCGGGGTGCATAGACAAATATTTGGAGGACATTGAAGAACTCGAACGCAGACTCGATGCAATAGAGCAGCTGTGTGATGAGATGAATGTCAACATCAGGTCTTTACAGGTGATTGTCTCCTCTATACAGGATAAGGATATGATATCCGGTGTGACGTCCATCACCCAGAGCGGCAAAGAAGTAGGCTACAAAATTAATTTTGTAAAGACAGCCCCTATAACCATCTATCATGGCACAAACGGAAAAGTACCCCTTATCGGAACAGCTAAAGATACGGATGGCAATTATTACTGGAATATCAAATATGACGACGGTACTGTAGGTTGGATTACTGATGATTATGGTCAGAAAGTACTTGCCATGGGTATTGCCCCATATGTTAGAGTCAGGAATGACAGATGGATGATCTCATATGACGGTGGCACGTCCTGGACTGACTTGGGACAGGCAACAGGTGAAGATGGAGACTCTATGTTCAAAAGCATCAATACAACCAATCCAAATTATGTAATAATCACACTTACCAATGGCACGGTATTCAAAATTCCGGTTTATGAACAATATTTAGCCCTCAAGACCGAAGCCGGAAAGATCAACAGCAATGCAAATGCGCTGGAAACCATAATCCGCACAATAGCCTCCCAGGTTGTCTACATAGAAGATGCCGGCAGCATTATGGAGAATGGAAAACGTGTGGGCACCTATTTCGAACTTTCCAACGGGGAGAGTTTTAAGGTCTATGATTGGCAGGGTAGCAATGCCCCCACTATAATGCCGGTGCTTGACTCCATTAACGGAATCTATTACTGGACTTTTCAGTATAATGATGAGGAAATAAAATGGCTGCTCGATACTGACGGCAATAGGATACGCAGTGTGGGCGATACGATAGCACCCCCGAAAATTGGCTTGGAAATGGATGACAATGGTAATTTTTTCTGGACAATCCAGTATGCGGGAGAAACTATTACCACCATTAAGGATTCCGAAGGTTATGCTCCTCCCGCTATCAAAAACAGCACAAGTTCCATTTTCAAGAAAGTAGATCTTTCCGATCCTGATTTTGTACTCTTTGTTACTTGGGACGGCACAGAATATCGTATGCCTAAAGAGTTTTCCATTTCACTCCTGACTACTGTATCGATGGCAGTCAAATCCACCATGCACCTCACTTACACCGTATATGGTGCCAAATATTCCGATGTCAGTGCGGCATTCATTACACAAGGCGGATTCAAGGCTTACCTCTCCAGTGTTCCGGGATTTATCATAATTGAGTCTCCCAATGACTTTACTCCCGAGCAGGGTAAGATATTGGCTGTTTTTACCATCAAAAACAGTCAAAAAAGTTCTGTCAAAACCATCACTGTAAACAAATTGTAGATTATGAAACAGAGATTATCATCAATTCTGACTGCGATCGTGCTGGTTTTCTCTCTTACAGGATGTTTCAACCAGCTCGAGAATGAACTAGGCCATCTTAGTAGGCGTATCAAGGCTATGGAAGATAACCTTGTGCTGATGAATGAGAATATAAGCACCCTGCAAAGCCTGGTAAATAAGCTCAATAGCTATGACTTTGTCACTAAGATCACACGTATCTACAGCGGCAATGAGGTGATAGGCTACACTATATCTTTTTCCAACAGTCCCAGCATAACTATTTACAATGGCAAAGATGCCCAAACACCTGTAATCGGCGTAAAGAAAGCTGAAGACGGAGTCTTTTACTGGGTGGTTTCCTATTCGGTGGGCCATGAGGAATTCATCACAAATAATGTTGGACAAAGAGTACCCGCTGTAGCAGCTACACCCAAACTCAAAATCGAGAACGGCAACTGGATGGTAACTTACGATAACGGCGAAATATGGCACTATCTTGGACAGGCAACAGGAGCTTCCGGCACATCATTCATAAAGAGCGTTACTGAAATGGATGGTTATGTGCAGTTCAATTTTCTTGACAGATCATACATCTCCATACCCACGCTTGAGACCTACGACAAACTGAACAACATCGTCAATACAACAAATTCCAATCTTTCAGCTCTCGAAGAACTGGTGAATCTTGTCAATCAGGGCGTATATGCCAAAGAGATCAAACCTGTAATTGAGGCGAGAGATACAATTGGCTATAAACTCTCGCTTTCTGACGGTACAGCGATGACTTTCTACAACGGAGTAGCTACGACTCTACCCACAATTGGGGCTGCACAGGATATAGCTAATCCTACAGACACCAATTACTATTGGACTATCAAATATCAAGGAGAAACAGAGGCACGCTGGATTCTGCTTAATAGCGAAAAAGTGAGAGTCAATCCCAAAGCGACTACTATGCCGATGGTTGGACTCGGCAAGGATACAGATGGACTTTACTACTGGACTATATCATATGACTCCGGCAAAACTTTTACCTGGATTCTGGCTAATGATGGCCAAAAAGTGCTTGCTACGGCACCTGAAAGCCCCAAAGTGATAACAGGCATAACTTATTTTGATGTAAATTACATAGAACTGACAATGGGCGACCAAAAAGTGATCGTCCCAAGATACCCTCCTTTGAGGATTGACATCCCTACTACCTGCACTATGGCTGCTTCAGATACTCTCAGCATTGGGTATACAATCACCGGAGGCAGCGGTAATCTGGATCTCCTTCCCATTACCCAAGATGGATTTTATGCCAGAATCATCAAATCTTCGGTTTATACCGGCACTCTAACAATATATTCACCCGCAACATTTTCTGAAGGTAATGAGAGTAAGCTCGTTCTTCTTGTTTCAGATGGATTGGGCTCCCTAAGGAATACCATAATTACTATTAAACACGGAACTGAATAATGAAAAGGACTATACATATAATTATCACATTTCTTTTCCTTGCTGCTGTACCGCTTGTCTGTAACAGTTGTGTAGACCTTTCAGACAAGATTCTGGCACTTCTAGATCGTGTTGCAGCAGCTGAAAGTAAGGTAAATGCCACCAACATAACCATCAATGCACTCTATACCACTATCAAAGCACTTGAGCAGAATGACCACATCAGTGGTATAGACGAGATAAAGGAAGAGGGAAAAGTTGTTGGTTATGTCATAAGTTTTACTAGCGGCTCTTATGTAAATGTTTACAACGGAGACAGTGGCATTACTCCGATTGTCGGTATCCAGCAGAATACTACAAACGGCTATTATTACTGGACAATTAAAAAAGGCACAGCCAGCCCTACCTGGATGACCAACTCCTTCGGACAAAGGATAAGAGCCACCGGAACCATCCCTAAACTCAAAATTGAGAATGGCTACTGGTGGGTTTCGTATGATGATAGCAGTTCCTGGCAAAAACTCAATGAAGCTACCGGAGAAGAAGGTGGTTCTGTTTTTAAGTATATCGACTATTCTGATCCCTATTTCGTCATATTCACTCTCGTTGACGGCACATCTTTCAAGATTCCTACACAGAGGGGTTTTGATGAGTTGAGTGCCTATTGTGATAATATCAACTCCAATCTCAGTACCTACAAAGATATCCTCAATAGCGTCGATACTACCCTATTTGTAGAGTCTGTAAGCGAACTCACTAACAATGGAGAATTTGCCGGGTACGCCATTAAACTTAAGAGCGGTAAAATATACGAGATCTATAGCGGTCGTAACTATACAGACAGCATTTTTATCGGCATTAAATACAATCCGGCCACTTCCACAAATTGCTGGACCATCAGAATCGGAGAAGAAGGTTCTGAAAACTGGCTCACAAGCAATAGCAAAGTACTCACAGCAGAGCCGAATGATATAGAGCCATCAATTGGTATCAGGGACTCTTCCGGTGTTTATTACTTTACCATAGCATATGGAGATGAGGAGCCGCAGTGGATACTCGATGATGAAGGCAACCCGATACGTGCTATTGTCAGCGGAGGCATATCGCCTTTCAAAAGTGTCGAGATACTGGAACACTCCGTAATCATCACTATGGCAAACGGAGATAAGTTCACTATGGTAAAGGCCAGACGCGGCATTCCCACAATGAGAATTTCAATTGCCCCCATGAAAAATGATTCCGACTCTATACTTATGCAGTTAGACAGCATTAACGGATACTATGTACCTGGAATCGTGGAGAATGAAGAGTACTTCTTTGAGGTCAATATTAGAGATACCATATTCCACTACGGGGCCATGTTTACACATTTAATTAGTTATTTGGCTGAGTCTGGTACCTCGCTTACTGCATTTGCCGTTGACAATGGTTATATCAAGAGCATAGAACCAAATTATGATAAATTTTATATTTATCCCATTACCATAGAAGGAATTCAGAGATATTACTATGATGTTCACTTCGGAATAATATATTGCTCCGGTTCCAAAGATACTGTCAAACATTCTAAGATAGCTCTATTCCTCAACTGGAACAGAGGGGCCAGCACTCTGATGAAGGTTATAGAACTTAAGAACCAAAACGTTCACTAGTATTTTAGAATAGAGCGTAAATAGTACTGCCATAAAGTAAAAACCGAGTTCCAAGCCCGAAACGCGGAACTTTAAACTGTTAACTCATATCCACACAATTTGTGACTCAAAACTCTCAATTCATTACCCGAAACTCAATGGATTTAAAGTCTCATAAAAATGCAGGTGTTGTTGAAGGTATTGTTTCGGTTGTAGTTAACACTCTGTTGTTTATCCTGAAGTATTGGGCCGGGGTTGTAACCGGATCCTTAGCTATCGTTGCCGATGCTTGGCACACTATGTCCGATTCAATCAGTTCTATAGTATTGATTGCTGCCACCGGACTTTCCAACAGAAAACCCGATAAAAAACATCCTTTTGGTCATGGTCGCTGGGAGCAGATCGCTGCCATATTTATTGGAATTATTCTTGCTATCATTGCTTACGACTTCCTCAAGGACTCCATTTTAAGACTAAAAGATCACACCTCAGTTACATTCGGCACCCTTGCTATCGTGGTGACCTGTATCTCCATCGTAGCCAAGGAGGCATTAGCACAATATGCTTTCCACCTTGCCCGTAAAACGGGTAATGTGGCTATCAAAGCAGACGGGTGGCACCACAGAAGCGATGCGCTCTCTTCAGTAGTGGTATTAATTGGCATCCTGCTCGCCAAATACTTCTGGTGGATGGATAGCGTACTAGGGATTATTATAGCTTTGATGCTCTTCTACGCAACTTATACCATTATAAAGGAAGCTATAACCAAAATACTGGGGGAAGAGCCTTCTGAGGAACTTATAGGCAAGATTAACGATGCAGTGACAGAGATGTATCCGGAGGGATTACAACTGCATCATTTTCATATTCACAACTATGTAACTCACCAGGAGATGACATTTCACATCAGGCTCCCCGGAAATCTCTCACTGGAGGAAGGCCATTCAGTTGCGACTGCTATTGAGAAAATGATTAAAGAGCGATTTAATATCACTTCTACAATTCACGTTGAACCTCTTGATTTTGAACATCCTTAAGAGCAAAAACAGCAATTACGGGATAATGGTCGGAGATGTACTCTACACCTGCATAGGTGCCGATAAGGGTTTTAAAGAGTGCTGGGGTTAGATTTCTGAAATAGATATGGTCTATTACTTTCCCTCCCTCTTCGGGATCTATTTTACCCCAACCATTGAATGTGTTGAGCGAATCCGTAACAGGAGCCGCACTTCGAGCTGAAGTCATATACTCTTCTATCGGACCTAAAATGGGATCAGTGTATACCGCATTGAAATCACCGGTAAGCACTACTGGCGCATCATCAGGTATTAAACTTTTCATACGCTTCACTATGAGTTTGCCGGACTCTTCCCGGGCAACCTTACCCATATGATCAAAATGAGTGTTGTAGAAATACAACTCTTGACCACTATTTTTGTCCAGCAGGCGAACCATTGTAACAATCCGATGAAAGGCCGCATCCCAACCCATTGAAACCTCATCCGGTGTCTCACTCAACCAGAAAGTAGTGCTTTCCAAAAGTTCGAAGCGGCTCTTTTTATAAAAAACGGCATTGGATTCGCCAGTGTTTGGACCATCATTGCGAGCCACTCCGTAGAAGCCATATTCCGGCAGATGTTCCCCCATATAGTTGACCTGTCCTAATAGACCCTCCTGAATACCGAAAATATCCGGATTGACTTCGTTTATCATCTCAATAACGGCTTCCCTCCGAAATATCCAACTATTTTCTCCGTCAAAGTCATCACTAAGACTCAAGCGTATATTGAATGACATCACTAATATCTCATTTTCGCTCTTTGCGTCGCTGCAACTGCAGCACAACGCCATAGCGGCCAATGCCGCAACAATAAAAATTCTTTTCATTTTGCAAATATAGTTAAATAGTTACAGGGTGCGGGGTGCGGAGTGCGAATATTCGGAACGAATGCGACAACGCAGCGCTTCTGCGATGCTTTGGTTCCCCAAGGGAACCATTAAAAGGAGGGGTAGATAAGGAGCGAAGCGACGGACCACAAGAAGAAAACGCTTCCGAAATGGAAACGTTTTCTTCTTGTGGTCCCAACTGGACTTGAACCAGTGACCCCCTGATTATGAGTCAGGTGCTACTAACCAACTGAGCTATGGGACCTGAAACTATCTATGATGTACAAAAGATAATCTGTCAAAAGTCATAGACATCCTAAGAAGCCTAATGACCCGTCGCGTGACAAAAGTAGCAAAATAATGATTTATCGCAAAAATACTTTTATCAAACTTTAATCTCAACTTCGACACCACTGGGGAGTTCAAGCTTCATAAGAGCGTCAACGGTCTTAGGAGTTGAACTGTAAATATCCAGGAGGCGACGGAATGAATTGAGTTCAAACTGCTCACGTGCCTTTTTATTTACAAAAGTCGAGCGGTTAACGGTAAAAATCTTCTTGTCTGTGGGGAGCGGAATAGGACCGCTGACAACAGCACCTGTAGACTTTACTGTCTTTACAATCCTGTCAACCGATTTATCAACCAGTGCATGATCATAAGATTTCAATTTTATTCTGATTTTCTGGCTCATTATTGTGATTATTTAATTATTCATCATCATCATTGTCGTGATAAAACCTATATCCGCCATGCTTCTCGACAACGTCCTTTGCAATATTGTCGGGAACCTCCGCATAATGCGAAAATTCCATCGTAGCTGTGGCACGTCCTGATGAAAGTGTTCTCAAGACAGTGACATAACCGAACTGCTCGGAAAGGGGGACTTTGGCTTTGACAATTCTTGCATTGCCTTTGGAATCCATATCGACTATCTGACCCCTGCGACGGTTGATGTCACCGACAATGTCTCCCATATATTCCTCGGGAGTAACAACCTCTAGGGACATGATCGGTTCCATCAGTACCGGCGAGCACTTGGGAAGTGCCTTACGGAATGCCTGACGGGCACAGATCTCGAATGAAAGCGAGTCGGAATCGACAGAGTGATAGGAGCCATCCAAAAGTCTTACCTTCATGGATGTCACCTCATAACCTGCCAAAACACCATTTGCCATTGCAGACTTGAAGCCTTTCTCTACGGAAGGGATAAAATCACGTGGAATATTACCGCCTTTTACTTCATCAATAAACTGAAGTCCCGTCACGCCCTCATCTGCAGGGGAGATTTCAACAATTATATCGGCAAATTTACCTCTACCGCCTGTCTGCTTCTTGAATACCTCTCTGTGTTGATATGTACCGGTGATGGCCTCTTTGTAATTTACCTGAGGTGCACCTTGGTTGATCTCGACGCTGAATTCGCGACGGAGACGATCCACAATGATATCAAGATGGAGCTCACCCATACCGCTGATAATGGTTTGGCCTGTCTCCACGTCAGTCTGGACTGTAAAGGTAGGATCCTCTTCTGAAAGCTTTCCAAGAGCGATACCGAGCTTGTCGAGATCTTTCTGGGTCTTGGGTTCTACGGCCAGACCGATAACCGGATCCGGGAACGTCATTGACTCCAGAACAATAGGTTTATCTTCACGACAAATGGTATCACCTGTACGCAGCTCCTTGAAACCTACAGCAGCACAGATATCGCCCGCTTCAACGCAGTCGATAGGATTCTGCTTATTGGAGTGCATCTGGTAAAGCCTTGCAACACGTTCCTTTTTACCGGAACGGGTATTAAGCACATAGGAACCTGCATCCAGTTTCCCGGAATAGGCTCTGATAAAGGCCAATCTACCAACAAAGGGATCGGTAGCAATCTTGAACACCAGCCCACAGAAGGGCTCCTGAGTGTTAAACTTACGTATAAGCTCCTGACCGTTGCGTGGATCTATTCCCTTAATTTCGCCCTTATCCAAAGGAGAAGGGAGATAACGCATAACAGCATCAAGAAGCAATTGTACTCCTTTGTTTTTGAAAGAAGAGCCGCATGTGGTGGGAACCACAGCCATATCGATAGTTGCCTTTCTGAGGGCATCGATAATCTCCTCTTCGGTGATTGAATCGGGATCTTCGAAAAACTTCTCGAGTATCTCTTCATTGTACTCGGCAACTGACTCAATCAGTTTACCACGCCACTCCTCAACTTCTGCAACCATCTTCTCGGGAACCTCCCTTATCTCATAATTAACAAGGTCCTTGCTCAGATTGTAGAAATAGGCCTTTTTTGAGATAAGATCTACAACTCCCTCGAAGTTTTCCTCCGCTCCGATAGGGAGCGAAATTGGAATGGAACGTGCTCCAAGTTTTTCGTTAATTTCCTCAACTACAGCAAGAAAATCAGCACCGGTACGATCCATCTTATTGACATAGGCAATCTTTGGCACGCGATACTTGTCTGCCTGGCGCCATACGGTCTCTGACTGAGGCTGCACGCGGCCTACCGCACAAAAAGTGGCGATTGTGCCATCAAGAACACGAAGTGAACGCTCCACCTCAACGGTGAAGTCAACGTGGCCCGGAGTATCTATAAGATTGATCTGGTATTGCTGATCGTTATAATTCCAGAAAGCGGTAGTAGCTGCCGATGTGATGGTAATACCTCTCTCCTGCTCCTGAACCATCCAGTCCATGGTAGCAGCACCTTCGTGCACCTCCCCTAACTTATGGGTTTTACCCGTATAGTAGAGAATGCGCTCCGATGTAGTGGTCTTACCGGCATCAATATGAGCCATAATACCAATGTTTCTAGTATATTTTAGATCTCTTGCCATCTAATGTACAAATACCTAATTAGAAGCGGAAGTGGGCAAAGGCCTTGTTGGCCTCAGCCATTCTATGCATATCTTCTTTTCTTTTGAATGCTGCACCTTCATTATTATATGCAGCTATAATTTCTGCAGCCAACTTCTCAGACATTGAGCGGCCGGAACGTTTACGGGCGTAAAGTATCATATTCTTCATACTGAGAGAGACTTTTCTTTCCGGACGCAACTCTGTCGGTACTTGGAAGTTCGCACCACCTACTCTGCGGCTTTTAACCTCAACCTGCGGAGTAATGTTTTCCAATGCTTTTTTCCAAATTTCGAGAGGAGCCTTATCAGAATCTTTCATCTTCTCGCCGACCATGTCGATCGCATCGTAAAAAATAGAATAAGCGATACTCTTCTTCCCCTGTAACATTAAGTTGTTCACGAAACGGGTAACCTGTACATCGTGATACTTAGGATCAGGAAGTAGAATCCTCTTTTTAGGCTTCGTTTTTCTCATTTTTTCTCAAAATTTAACAGTTAAAACTAATGGTTACTTCTTAGATTTCTTCGGTTTCTTGGTACCATAAAGAGAACGACTCTGTGTCCTTCCCTCTACGCCGGCAGTATCCAAAGCTCCTCTAAGGATGTGGTAGCGAACACCCGGAAGGTCTTTAACACGACCGCCGCGAACCAGCACGATGCTGTGTTCCTGGAGGTTGTGGCCCTCTCCCGGGATGTATGCATTGACCTCTTTCTG
>JAAYDZ010000035.1 GCA_012728975.1 Bacteroidales bacterium | reverse complement strand
CTCCTGCGGGAGGCCTATCTTTTGCACTCTGAACAGATATGCATTCGTTTCGCTGGAAAGTTGCAGTAATGCTGTGGAGTTACGTGGGGTATTGGCGTGGAAATTGGGTTTGGTTTCGGTGTCAAAGCCGATGAAAATTTGTTCCCTCAGATGCTTTATAGCCTCTTTGTACTTCTTTCCGGTAGTCGATATCACACTGATTTCCCCGGAAAATGAAATGATTTCCAGGCATTCTATCTCTTCAGGTGTAATGAACTCGCTTAGCATCATTAGAGTGCAGGATATATAAGTTCGTAGGAATAGGGCAGCAGTGACTTGATTCGCAGGAGGTTGTTGCTGTCTATATTGCTTTTGGAGAATGGTACCTGTTTGGTTGTTATCTCTTTGGAATCCACATCCCTGCCATATTTGAACTCGTATGTAAGTTTGCCGTCGGGAGTAAGGTACTTACTGTCGAGAAATCCGTCAGGAACGGAAATATATCCGTATACCTTCTGATCTCCGATACGCAGGGCAAGGTTGCCATCTTCGCGAAGAGTGTTGTAACACTCAATTGCAGTGTAGATTGCGGGGTCTATGAAAATGAAATCATCCGCAATGAGATGCTTGTAGAGATATTGGTTCTCGATTTTGATATTTTTAAGTTCGTTTAGGACTTGCCAAAGTGTCTCTATCAGGAAAGGATAGTGGGTACAACCCAGTATGACTGCTCTCAGAGGTGATGTAGAACCACTCAGACGGTGCTTTTCCAGAAGTGAAACTAGGTTAAAACGGGCGTAGTTTACGGCATCATTGAGCTGAATATCTCTGTAGCGTCCTTGTGCATCCATTCTGTAAAGCATTCTGTTGCCGGAAAAGTCAAAATTGTAAATCCTCATCAGATTGATGTCAAGGGAATCATCTCCCATGCCGATACGGGGGCCCCTGTATGAATTACGAGGTGTATAGAGAGAGGGATTGACAAAATCAGGTTCGCTGTCAACCGCCTCGGCAAATCCATATCCTTTCTGATTTACAATCGTTACATTTGTTTTAATGCCGCGTTCTGCTAACATCTCTTCGATTGTACGCTGATATGCGCCGGAGGCGATTGTGCCGGGTGTCGCCAGTACTCCTATGGCGAAGGGTTCATCACTTTCAGTAACATTTAATTGGTCAAGCGTGGCTTTTACACCGGCATTTATCACTCCAATTACCTTGACACCTGTGTTGCTCTGCTCCAGCAGCGAGGTTATATCTTTCAGGCCATAAGCTGTAGCTGTGTTGCAGGCAATAACGATGATTTTTACGCGGGGTTTAATTCCATCGGACTCCCTGTTGAATTGAGTTTCGTAATAGTTGTCATTCAGAAGGAAAAGCGCATCCTTGATTACCAGTTCCCTAAGATAATCACTCTTGCCTTCGGCGTCATAATTGCCGTAGGGCATATTGGCCTGGTCGGCGAGATAGATGAAATGTTCGCCGGCAAAGTCGAGTATGTCATCATCTCCCATTTGGCCGGTAATGTTGTCAAAAACATCGAGAGAGAGAATTTTTTCGAGGACTGTCAATCCACCCGTACCGGAATCGAATACTCCGATGGGGAGCATCTTGAGATCTTCGGGATATTTTTCAAAATCTCCATAGTAAATGGAGGTGCTATCGTAGAGGGCTCTGTCAACTATGGGCAGATTGATGGCCGTCTGCCGGACATTTTTCTTACATGAACATAATGCCGCAGAGAGTGCGAGGAGGATAATCAGTGCTTTTTTCATAATTATCTTCTATAGTTGAATTTTCCGTATTCTGAAATTATTTCGACTTCAGCCAGTGGAGCCTTTTCCACTCTTCCGATGATACGCGCCTCTATCCCGAATCCTTCGGAAATGGAGATGATATCCTGTGCAATCTCTTCCGGAACATAAAGTTCCATCCTGTGCCCCATATTGAATACCTTGTACATCTCACTCCAAGCTGTCCCCGATTCTTGTTGAATTGTCCTGAAGAGCACCGGTGCAGGGAAGAGATTATCCTTGATTACTTTTAGTCCCTCGATGAAATGGAGCACCTTGGTCTGGGCACCGCCCGAACAATGCACCATACCGTGGACTTTCGGACGGTATCTTTCAAGTATCTCCTTGACTACCGGCGCATAGGTGCGGGTAGGGGAGAGTACCAGTTTGCCGTAGGTTAGGCCGGTTTCAGGTTCGATATCGGTAAGGGCTTTGCTACCGCAATATACATATTTTTCATCGACGGAGTTGTCGAAACTTTCCGGGTATTTGGTGGCGATGGAGTGTTCAAATACATCATGGCGTGCGGAGGTGAGCCCATTACTGCCCATACCGCCGTTGTACTCCTCTTCGTATGTGGCTTGCCCGAAGGATGCCAGTCCCACCACTACATCACCGGCGCAAATACGTGCATTGTCTATAACATCGCTGCGGCGCATACGGGCGCAAACGGTACTGTCCACTATAACTGTCCGCACCAAGTCTCCCACATCCGCGGTCTCTCCGCCGGTGAGCAGCAGTCCGATGCCGAGATCGGCCATTTTGCCGACAAACTCCTGTGAACCGCCTATCAGTGCGCTGATAACCTCTCCGGGTATGAGTCTTTTATTTCTTCCGATAGTAGAGGAGAGCAGGATGTTATCTGTGACTCCTACGCAAAGCAGGTCGTCCGTATTCATCACTATCGCATCCTGAGCAATACCCTTCCAGACGCTCATGTCGCCTGTTTCTTTCCAATAAATGTAGGCCAGGGAACTTTTGGTGCCTGCTCCATCTGCGTGCATTACTACGCAATATTCCGGATCATGACCCAGATAATCGGGTACAATCTTACAGAATGCTTTCGGAAAAAGTCCCTTGTCCATATCGGCGATAGCCTTATGCACATCTTCCTTGGATGAGGAAACCCCTCTTGCCGCATATCTGTTGGCTTCAGTATTGGTCATATTCAAACTATTTGGTCTACTATCTGTAGAAAAGCAATTATCTAAATTTGTTTTCCGCAACTTTTAGTGCTCTCTCCGCTTTTTGAATTATATTCTACAAAATTACTTGTTTTATTGAAACAATCCCTCTTTTTTGCTATTTTTGTCTCTTTAATAAAGCACAACACTATGCGTATAAGACTAATCACCGCCTTTTTACTATTTCCGGCGCTTGTTTTTTCCCAGAACAGGGTACAGAATTATATTAACCGACAACTCAAGACCGACTCTCTATTTGTCAATGCTGCAGTCGCTATTCTTGCTGTGGACGAAAATGGAAAAGATATAGCTTCCTGGAATGGGGAGATGCCACTGCTGACCGCTTCTACCATGAAGACCATTACCACGGGAGTGGCCATCGAGGTGCTCGGTCCTGACTTCAGATTCTCCACAAAGGTTGCTTACGATGGTCA
Organism: Bacteroidales bacterium; assembly: GCA_012728975.1. Taxonomy (GTDB): domain Bacteria; phylum Bacteroidota; class Bacteroidia; order Bacteroidales; family UBA932; genus Cacconaster. The sequence continues at coordinate 13,474 of JAAYDZ010000035.1, read as the reverse complement.
TATAATGGATGACGGTACCTTGAATGGTGATCTGTATATTGTCGGCGGAGGTGACCCAACACTCGGTTCGCAGGATGAAATAGCATATCCTATAGATTCCATTTTCGGTATATGGGCTGACGCAATAGCAGAAGCCGGCATCAAACGCATCAATGGCAGTGTCATAGGTGATGATCGTTTCTTTATTGATGAGAATATTCCTGACAGCTGGGCCTATGGCAATCTCGGTTATTATTATGGCAGCGGTCCTTCAGGACTCTCTTACGCTGAAAACCTCAGCCGTTTTGAGATTGAGCCGGGGGCAACAGTGGGTGATCCCGTTAAAATCACTCCGCTTCCTCCATATTCACCCAAAATGACCTATATCAACCAAGTTGTCACCGGACCTGAAAAAAGTCGTGACGGTACCGAGTATTATGTTACCAACCTTGCTCCGGTAGCCAAATTTGTAGGCACTTATGCGGTGGATATGCCTAAGAGGGTAATTACACGTTCCAACAGGTTCGGGCCTTCAACCTGTGCAGGTGCATTCGATGCTTTTCTTACAGGCAAAGGGATTCCTTCACTTGGGGTAAATGATGTGGCTTCGCTCAGGCAGATGGGCATTGCCGTTCCCGATCAGGACAAACTTACATACCTGGTGGAGACTTTCTCTCCCGAATTGATTGAGGTTATAAATGTGACAAATACCATCAGCAATAACTTTTTTGCAGAGACCATGTTGAAGATGCTTGGTAAAGTACTCGTTGACAATTCCTATTTTTATGCCTCTACAGAGGCGGTAGAACAGTATCTACAAGACCATGGTGTCGACACTTACGGACTTCACCAGGACGATGGCAGCGGTCTCTCCCGAGAAAACTATGTTTCTCCAAGATTCTTCACAAATTTTTACACTTATAAAGAACAAAGTGCTACATTTGATCAATACTTTGAGAGTTTTCCCGGTCCCGGACGTCCCGGTACACTTGAAGGGGTGCTAAAGGGAGAAAAAGAGGAAATAAAGGAGATTATCAGGGCCAAGAGTGGATCCTTGTCGAGTGTGAGATGTTATGCGGGCTATGTGAAGACAAAGAAGGGTCACATTAAGTTTGCCATTCTGGTCAACAATTTTGATTGTCCCACAAGTGCAGTTCAGCCAAAAATCGAAGGTTTTATGCGTGAACTTGCAAAGTATGGCGCTCGCAGATAGATTGAGAAGTAAACGATTTAATAACAATAACAACAGATTTTCAATATGCTAACATTTTCTAAAAAAGCCCAAAAGATGCCGGCTTCCCCTATCAGGAAGCTTGTTCCTTATGCTGATGCAGCGAAAAAAAGAGGTATTAAAGTTTATCACCTCAACATCGGTCAGCCCGACATTGCTTCTCCGAAAGAGGCACTTGACGCTGTAAAGAACAACCAGCTCAAACTTGTAGCTTATCCCAACTCAGCAGGTAACAAGAGTCTGCTCGAAGGACTTGTGAAGTATTACAAAGGGATCAATATCGACATCGATACATCCTGCATCAACATTACCAACGGTGGTAGCGAGGCACTCCAGATCGCACTTGCAGTCACCTGTAATCCCGATGACGAAGTTATCGTGTTCGAGCCCTTCTACACCAATTACAACGCAATTGCCCTGCAGAATGACGTTATCCTAAAACCCATCACTACAAAGATAGAGGATGGCTTTGCACTTCCTCCGATGTCAGAGGTTGAGAAGAAAATTACTCCCAAGACCAAGGGTATCATTATTTGCAACCCTGGCAATCCCACAGGATCTCTTTATACAAAAGAGGCGCTGATGGAGCTAGGTGCTATTGCTAAAAAGCATGGACTTTTTATCTATTCGGATGAGGTATACCGTGAGTTCTGCTATACCGATGAACCGCACTTCTCCTGCATGCATATCCCCGGACTTGAGGAGAACGTTATTCTTCTTGACTCTGTTTCCAAGAGATACAGTCTCTGCGGTGTGAGAATCGGATTTATCGTATCAAAGAACAAAGAGGTGATGAAATACGTACTCCGTTATGCCCAGGCGCGTCTCTGCTCACCTGCATATGGTCAGATTGCGGCTGAGGGTGCTCTCGATACTCCTGCAGAGTATTTTAAGGAAGTTCGTGACGAGTATATCCATCGTCGTAATGTTCTCCTTGAGGGACTTAGGAAGATTAAAGGTGTAGTAGTTCCTACACCTATGGGCGCATTTTATGCAGTGGTACAACTTCCCGTTGATGATAGTGACAAGTTTGCACAGTGGCTGCTCGAGGAGTTTGAGTATGAAGGCCAGACGGTTATGGTAGCCCCTCTCGCAGGCTTCTACGCTACAAAGGGACTTGGTACCAATCAGATTCGTATGGCATATGTACTTAAGGAAGAGGACATCAAAGCCGCACTCAAGTGTCTGGAAGTAGCTCTTGAACACTATCCCGGCAGAGTAAAATAGTTTCCTTTCGGTTTACTATTGTCAATGTAAATAGAGGTGACGAATTCACCTCTATTTTATTTTGATGGTAATGCTGCGAAAAACAATGAAAAGGCATATTTTTTGTAATGCACAAAGTCGACTAATTTATAATGGTTATAAACAATACTAAAACAACGATTTTATGAAAAAGAAATGGATTTGCACAGTGTGCGGATATATTCACGAAGGCCCTGAACCGCCTGAAAGATGCCCTATCTGCGGCGTGCCTGCTTCCAAATTCAAGGAGGTGGAAGAGAAAAAAGATGGTCTCGTATGGGCCGATGAACACAAGATCGGAGTAGCGAAAGGCTGCGACGAGGAGATTTGGAACGGTTTAAAAGATCACTTTACAGCTGAATGTGGTGAAGTTGGGATGTATCTTGCAATGAGCCGCCAGGCTGACAGGGAAGGTTATCCCGAGATAGCGGAGGCTTACAAGCGCATAGCTTGGGAAGAGGCTGAACATGCAGCTAAATTTGCCGAACTCATCGGTGAAGTGGTGTGGGATACGAAGACCAACCTTAAAAAACGCATGGAAGCCGAGGCAGAGGCCTGTGCTGACAAAAAGCGTATCGCTGATAAGGCAAAGAAACTTAATTATGATGCCATACATGACACAGTTCATGAGATGTGCAAAGACGAAGCACGTCACGGACAGGCGTTTGAAGGACTATATAAGAGATACTTTGAAAAGTAATTTTCAAAGTATCTCAGTTCAGAGTTCCGAGTGTGTAGTTCTGAGTAAGTTTATTAGTTCAGAGTTCTGAGTACATAGCTCTGAGTATTATTTTGAGTTAAGAGTCCAGAGTTTGGATTTCCGCGACAGAGTTTCGAGTTAGGAATTAAAAGTTGGAAGTTCCAAGTTTTAATTAGTAAAATTTAAAAGTCCTGGGTTAAGAATAATTAGCCCAGGACTTTGTATTTCACAATTCAAGCTAGTATATTAGTATTATATTCAGAAAGATTATTAGTAGAGCAACTATGCTAACAACGGTGTCAATTAGAAGCTAGAACTAACAGCAAATAGCCAACATCTAATTCCTCACTCAGAATCCACACTCCACACTTCACACTTCACAGTACACACTACATACTACACACTATTCTGCCGGTGTCCACTTGCATCTGACGGAGGAGGTTATTTCTCCGCTTTTCTTCAGTTCCGCAAAAACTTTATCAACTATCTTGCGATCAATTCCAGTGAGTTTGGTAACCTCACCTGCTGAAAGAGGCTTGTCTGCCTCTCGCATTGCTTTGAGTATAACATCTTTTTCCATATTCTAATTATAGTGATTTAAACTTATTTATTACTGGTCTAGCTCGATTCCTTCCCTGCTATTTTTTTTGAGAAATGCTCCATAAAGGTGTCGGAATAGCTCTTTGAAATGGGGATTTCTGCAATGCCATCATAATCCATGTCAATGAAGAAACCATCTTTTTCGCTACGGAGTACTTTGATTCTGGATATGTTGACTATATATGAGCGGTGGCATCTGATCAGCGAAGAGCCCTTGATAGACTTTTCTATCACCTTAAGAGGACAGCGGAGCATATAGCTGGTCATTTCTCCGTTATTCAGATAGTGGATACGCACATAGTTATCCTGGGATATGATATAGTAGAGGTCAGACTCTTTAATTGAGAACCTAAGGATACCATTATGGTCAAAAAGGTTGATGATTCTGGACTCACTTTCAGGGTACATAGATGAAGAGATATCATCGTCCGAATCCGATTCACTTGCAATTTTTCTCCGTGATGCGACATCAACAATGGGGTTAATATTTCCTCCTGCAGCTATCGGTTTACCATCCAATATCGCCTGGCCATGTATATTCCTCTCCCATTCGGTTGAAAGGATGTTCAAACGCTCTTTCTGGTCACGCTGGATTGACCATAGGATGGAGATGGTATTGGAACCGAAAAGAATGGCAGTTACTCCTACCAGACCTCTGGTCAATAGGGTTGCAAAGGAGAAATCACCTGCGATAAGATCCGATTTCCTCAAGGTGAGTGTCACATAGGCATAAAAGTGAGCAATTACAAGTAATTCTGCAATTAGCCATAGAGAATAGCTCCAGAGGCGGAATTGCTGTCGTCTTCTCAGTCTGCACATAAAAATGCGACAGATGACGAGAATAAGAATTGCCACCGCCAAAAAGCCGACTGTGAGAAAGAAAGATACCGGTCCTGAGAGTTTAAGCCAGGCAGTGGGTGAAAAAGGCACAATAATTAAGAGAACTATTATTGTAACAATTAAAGTTGTTATAATCATAACAACCTGGTGCCTTTTTTCAAGCAGAAAATCCGATATTTTCCTATTCATTCTGTATAATTCAAAGTTCAAAGATAAGCAAAGATGCCACAAAAACGAAAATTTTACCCCAAATAGGACTAATTCCACCACATAATGTCACTGACAACCACAATCATTTTGTCATTTGCCGGTCCTCAAATAAATTTGCGGCCGAAACTCAAAAAATTTTAAAAATGAACATTATTGGAACGGGGAGAGCCCATCCGTCACTTACAGTGACAAATGATATGCTCTCCACTTTTCTTGACACAAGTGATGAGTGGATTACCACTCGCACCGGTATAAAGCAACGTCAACTTATTTCACATGAAAAGTTAGAGGATCTGGCTGCGGAAGCTTGCCACAATGCATTGAAAGATGCCGGCATCTCCGCTGAAGATCTGGATTTCATAATTTGCTCCAACGTAGTAAATGAGTACATTACTCCATCACTGAGTTGTATTGTTCAGGGGATGATAGGAGCTACCTGCCCCTGTTTCGATCTGAACAGTGCCTGTGCGGGATTTATTTATGCGCTGGATATTGCCAACTCGTTTTTTAAGAGTAAAAGCGACATTAACCACATCCTCGTAGTCTGTGCCGAAGAACCTACTCGTATGTGTGATTGGCAGGAGCGCAGCACTTGTGTCCTTTTCGGGGATGGTGCCGGCGCTGCAGTCCTTAAAAGAGGAGATGATTTCAAATCCATTGCACTCTCTTCCTTCAGTAGTATCGACCCCCTCTATCAGATCAGGCAGCTCGAAAAGACTCCATTCATTACAAAGGAAGAGTTTGGAGGGCCGCTTGTGATGAAGGGTCAGGACGTCTTCAAACTTGCAGTCAATGCATCTTTAAACGATATTCGCAGAGTGGTTGAGGGGAATGGCATCACTTATGATGATGTGGACTACTATCTTCTGCATCAGGCAAATATCCGTATTATTGAAACAATTAGAAAATCGCTCGACCAGGACAAAGTGAAATTTCCGCACAACATTGCGAATTATGGCAACACATCCTCTGCCAGTGTTCCAATTCTCCTTGATGAACTAAACCGTAACCAAACACTCAATTGCGGAGATACCATTGTGTTGAGCGCATTTGGAGCAGGCTTCACAGCCGGGGCCTGTCTCCTTAAATGGTCAAAAAATTGAAAATCATGATAAAAACAAGAATTACAGAATTATTGGGTATTGAATACCCGATCTTGCAAGGTGGCATGGCCTGGGTTGCAGATGCTGCTCTGGCCAGTGCAGTCTCCAATGCCGGAGGTTTGGGAATCATCTCCAGCATCAATGCAGGTGCGGATGTGGTCCTTGAGGAAATCCGTAAATGCAAAAAAATGACAAACAAGCCATTCGGTGTAAACATAATGCTGATGAGTCCAATTGCGGATCAGATAGCGCAATATGTAATCGACGAAAAAGTACCGGTTGTCACCACAGGTGCCGGTTCGCCTTCAAAATATATGGAAAAGTGGCTAGAGGCAGGTGTCAAGGTGATACCCGTGGTGGCTTCGGCAGCCTTTGCCATACGGATGGAGAGAATGGGTGCAGCGGCAGTCGTTGCAGAAGGTGGAGAAGCCGGAGGACACATCGGTGAGATGAATACGATGGCTTTGATACCTCAGGTGTGCGATGCAGTCTCAATTCCCGTAATTGCTGCGGGTGGCATCGCAGACGGCAGGGGCTTTGCTGCCGCAATGATGCTCGGAGCAGAAGGTGTGCAGTGTGGCACTATCTTCATCGCTGCCAGCGAATGTACTGCCCATGAAGTGTATAAGCAGAAGGTTATCGCTGCAGGCGATACTGATACCATCGTTACCGGAAAAACTCTCGGACATCCGGTACGCGCCTTAAAAACCCCTTTCACCAGGAAATTTGCTCAGATGGAGAACGATCCTAACCAGACACCCGAAGCTATAATGGAATTCGGTAGCGGTTCGCTCCGCAAAGCAGTTAAGGATGGAGATGAGAAGATGGGCAGCTTTATGGCCGGTCAGAGTGCAGGTCTGGTTAAGAAGGTCCAGCCGGCAAAAGAGATAATTCTCGAGATCATCAATAGAGCTCGGGAGCTCCTTAAGGATACCTCAAAATGCATTTGATATGGGACGCAGAGTAGTAGTAACAGGAATGGGAGTAATATCTCCTGTTGGGAATAATTTGAAGGATTTCTGGTCTTCCATCACGGCAGGAAAGTGCGGAATAGGGCTGATAGAGCGTTTTCCCACAGATAATCTTCTGGTAAAGATTGCCGGAGAGGTAAAAGGCTTCAACCCCGGCGATTACGGCATTGATCCCCCCACAGCTCGTAAGAATGACCGATATGCACTTTTTGCACTGGCTGCGGCCAATCAGGCGATGACAGCCAGCGGTCTTAATAAGGAGAATATTGCTCCTGACCGCCTTGGAGTCTATATTGGATCAGGCATCGGAGGTATGGAAACTTTCGTAAATGAAACTACCAAATTGGTTCAAGAGGGGCCAAAATGGGTGTCTCCGCTCTTCATTCCTATGATGATTTCTAATATTGCAGCCGGAAATATAGCTATTGAGTACGATGCGAGGGGTGTTTGTTTACCGATAGTAACTGCTTGTGCCACAGGAACCCACTCGATAGGTGAGGCCTTCAGAGCTGTTAAACACGGATATGCCGACGCCATCATCTGTGGAGGTTCTGAAGCAGCAGTCTCTCCACTTTCCATTAGCGGATTTGCCAATAGCAGAGCACTATCCCGCTCGGAGGATCCTTTGCAGGCCTCTCTGCCCTTTGATATACGCAGACAGGGCTTCGTGATAGCAGAGGGAGCGGGAATAGTGGTGCTTGAGGAGTATAACCATGCCGTGACACGCGGAGCGAAAATCTATGCAGAAGTGTGCGGATACGGCAATACCTGCGATGCCTACCATTATACCGCACCGCGTCCGGACGGTACAACGGCAGCTGAGGCGATGCGTCAGGCTCTAGAAGAGGCCGGATACCGCAAGGGAGAGAAAATCCATATCAATGCCCATGGTACCGGCACTCCTCTAAACGATAAGTCCGAGACAATATCCATAAAACTTGCCCTAGGTGAAGAAGAGGCACGCAAAGTTGCTATTTCCTCCACTAAGTCCATGACCGGTCATATGCTGGGTGGTGCAGGAGGAGTAGAGTTGGTTGCTTCCGTAATGGCCCTCTATGAGGGTATCGTACCTCCGACAATAGGTCTCCAAGAACCCGACCCTGAGTGTGATCTCGATTATACTCCGAACAAATCACGCAAGTTTGCGGCCGATATTGCGCTTTCCAACTCCCTGGGATTTGGAGGACACAATGGCTGTATAGCTTTACGCAGGATAAATTTATAAACCTTTTTTAACTATATTTGCACAGGATTATGACAAGAGAGCAGATCAAAGAGTTCATCCCTCATCGAGAACCTATGATACTCGTTGATAAGATTGAAATTGATGAAAACAATGTGGCGCACGCCAGTTACCATGTTACCGGAGAGGAGTTTTTCCTTCAAGGGCACTTTCCGGGTCATCCGGTAGTACCGGGAGTGATACTTTGCGAGATGATGGCACAAGCCTGCGCGTTGCTTATAGGAGATGATTTGAAGGGACGTACACCATTTTATGCGGGCATTGAAGGAGTTAGGTTTAAAAATTCTGTTTTTCCAGGAGATACTTTTGAGACCACCGCCAGGCTTGTAGACAAGAAGGGGATGGTTTATTTTACTGAGGCCAAAGGATCAGTTGATGGAAAATTGTGCGTGAAAAGCAAACTTGCATTCGCCCTTGTGGACAATGACAAATTGGAGGAGAGAAAACAATAATATATAGCGTAATGGGACTACTTAAAGGAAAAATCGCCCTGGTAACCGGTGCATCAAGAGGTATCGGCAAGGCAATTGCCATCAAATTCGCCCAAGAGGGCGCAGACATCGCATTTACGGCGCGCAGCGAAAGTGAGCACTTTCTCGATACCGTGGCGCAGGTAACAGCTCTAGGAGTGCGTTGCAAAGGATATACATCCGACGCATCTGATTTTAAGCAGACACACGAGCTTGTCGAGCAGGTAATGGCCGATTTCGGGAGAATCGATATACTTGTCAATAATGCAGGAGTAACCCGTGATGGTCTTCTGATGAGAATGAGCGAAGATCAGTGGGATGAAATCCTTTCGGTAAATCTTAAATCAGCATTCAACTTCACTCATGCTGTAGTGCCTGTCATGGCACGTCAACGTAGCGGCAGCATTATCAATATGACCTCTATCGTTGGTATATCCGGCAATGCCGGGCAGTGCAACTACGCCGCGTCCAAAGCAGGAATGATAGGCTTTGCAAAGAGTATTGCCAAGGAGATGGGTTCACGCGGTATTCGTGTCAATTGCATAGCCCCCGGATTTGTAGAGACCGAAATGACCGGTGTACTTCCTGAAGAGGTGCGTCAGGGATGGATCAAAATGATAGCTCTTCGCCGGTCCGCCACTCCGGAAGATATTGCCAATGTAGCCCTCTTCCTCGGCTCCGATCTTTCCGGCTACGTCACAGGTCAGACCATAGTAGTTGATGGAGGAATGTAAAAAATGTTCGGAAATTTCCGAACATTTTTTTTAGTGTGTAGTTCCGAGTATGTAGTGTGTAGTAAGTTTATAGTTCCGAGTTCTGAGTTATTCTTTAACACCAAATTTACTCGGATTCTTATACATATATATTAAAAGTTTTGTTATTTCAGCGTTTGAGGCACAAAGTTTTAGAAATAGCTCTTCTGAAATATATGTATGTTGCCTTGCAAATTCCAACCACACAAATGTTTCGCTATTTTCTCCTAAACAATCGGTAATTTTCAATAAAAAGTGTTTTAAATAATTCCTTTTTCTATAAGCTTCAGCTAAATTTGCACAAACAGATCTAGTCGAACGACGGATTTGGCTAGTTAGTGAATATTGCTCTTCTTTGGGAAATGAGAGAGTCAAATCGAAAATTTCACAACCCTGTTTAAAGGCTTTTTTGTAAACAATTAAATCCCTAAAATCACCAAATTTCTTATAACGCGCATTCATCACCTCTAACTCCCCAACTTCATACTACACACTACCCACTACATACTACCCACTACACACTACCCACTACATACTACACACTACACACTACCCACTACCCACTACACACTATCTACTACACACTACTCACTACACACTACCCACTACCCACTACACACTACACACTACCCACTACACACTACATACTATACTCCGATACTTTTTTCAGGCCGGTGAGGCCAAAATAGGATTCCACAACCACCCCCTTGAGAAAAACCTTACGTCCGAGGTTGGAGGGATTTGAGACCAGATTTAGGGCGCTTTTTACGGCGGTTTTGGAGAGTTCGACTGAAAAACAGGCATCACGGCTCTTTTCAGAGGCATTTTCCGCAATAGCGATATGAGAATCCTTAGTAAACGGGCCGACAAATGTCACCGATGTTGAACTCATATCACCGCCTACGATGTATCCCCAGACCCAGAGTGTGTCACCGATACGATTTTTAGCTTGGGATATCGAAACCGCCTTTTGTGTACTGCTTCCATCGGCACCGCTGAACTCTTCGCCTATGACTACTTTTTCATTGATATACACAACAGTTGTGTCCACTTTTATTGTAAACTCCGAAGCGGATTCGGCTGCCGATGCTTCCAGTGTGATGTTATGGATTTCACCGGCTCCAAGAGTGCGGCTGAAGAGTGGCATACTGCCCGTATTGCTCTTGTAGCAGATGCTGACGTTTCCTGCTTTGAGATAGGCGGTGCGCTGTTCTGTAAAGAGATATTCCAGGTTGCCGGCCTCCTGTTCCAACAAAAGGTATCCGCTGTTATACTTTTTGAGAAAGTTTTCCGAAAAGGAGAACCTCATGCCCGAATTGAGCTGTTTGCAAAGAAAGGCTACGGAGACCTTTTCTCCGTTCGAGACTACGATGACCTTGCTATCACCGTACTGTGGAGTCTCAAATGCGGGCTTTTCAAATTCGATAGAGCGTACTGAGACCTCGTATGTTCCTGCGGGCACTTTAATTTCCGCCGGTCTGGAACCGTAAAGTCCGTTGTAAAGAGTCTCTCCGGTGTTGCTCTTGACCAGCAGAATGAATGAATTGGTGTCCGGCAGGGATCCGGCTTTAGTAACGGTAGTTTTCAGTGGCATAGCAAAAGAGAAGGAAAGCGATGCTTGCCTTTCGTCAAAGGCACCCATATTGCAGGATGCCATAATGATGGAGAATAAAACCCCCATCAGCACAAATCTTTTCATTGTTTACCTCCATTTTATCTAGTTTAACACTGTCGCAAGATATCTTCTTTACTTCAAACTACACGTGTTGAAACGGACTATTATGAAAAAGTTTCTTTTTCTATAAAAAAAGACTAATTTTGGCAATTCTATAACGCACTTGGTTTTATGTATAAAATAACAAATCACCCCATTCTGGATATTCCACAGGAAGATCTTGTGGAATTTCTATTTGAAGGCACTCCTGTTCGAGGACAGAGGGGCCATACTATCGCCGCGGCACTTCACCAGGCGGGATATCCGATTCATCAGCACAGTCTTTTAGGCCGTCATCGCTCCATGGAATGCGGTATCGGCAAATGCGGTGCCTGTGAAATGCTGGTCGATGGTACAATACGCAGGATATGTATCACAAAAGTTGACGATGTCAAGGTTGTTGAACGCATAGGAGATGCAAATCCTGCAGGCGAAAAAGGGGTGATGGCTTCAGTGCCGGAGGGTTTTCTCAAAGATACTCTCAAACGCACCTACCGTACTACAGTAGCCATTATCGGGGCCGGTCCTGCAGGTCTGGCGGTACGTGAAGAGCTTAACAAGGCGGGGGTGGACAATCTCGTCATCGACAACAATGACAAGATCGGCGGTCAGTTTCTGATGCAGACACACCAGTTCTTTTTCTTCGAGCGCGAACGCAAGTTTGGTGGAATGAGGGGATTTGATATAGCCGAAACCCTTGCAGGAGATAATCAGGAAGGGATTTTCCTCGATTCTACCGTATGGGATATCCTTGAAGGTAAGCTTATCGCCGTCAAGAACATAGTAACCCAGGAGATATTCTACGTTGAAGCAGATCAGCTCGTGATAGCAACAGGAGCATTGCCATTTATGCCTCCCTTAAAAAATGACGATGTGCCCGGGGTATATACTGCTGCTGTGGTTCAGAGGATGATGAACAAGGAGTACACACTTCTCGGAAAGAATATTCTCACCGTAGGTGCCGGCAATATAGGTTATCTCACCTCATATCAGGCAATGCAGGCAGGTGCTAATGTCAAGGCCATCATAGAGGCGATGCCTCATGAGGGAGGATTCCCCGTCCAGGCCAACCGTGTGCGTCGTCTCGGTATTCCGATAATGACTTCTCACGTTTTACTTGAGGCAATTCCCAATGAGGACCGTAGCGGTATCATCGGAGCCATCATTGCTCGTTGTGAAAATTTCAAGGCGATTCCGGGTACGGAACGCCGTATTGATGACATCGACTGCATAAATATCTGTACCGGACTTAACCCCGACAACCAGCTATTACGTAAAGGGCAAGAGGTGTTTGGACTCGCATGTCATGGAGTGGGCGATGCAGTACGTATAGGAGAAGGTACTTCTGCGGTGCTTAGAGGCCGCCAGTGTGCATTTGAGATCATGCAGGCACTTGGCCTCAGGATCAATTATGATGATTATCTTACCATTTCAAAGGAATATATAGACTCTCAGCAGCATCCCAAAAGGATCCTCGAAGAGCCGCGCAAGCCCTCAGCCGAGCGTATGGCAAAAGGTGGCTTTGTCCTGATGGATTGCATCTACGGCTTTGCATGCAATCCCTGCTCTTTTGCCTGTCGCCACGGAGCAATTACCAAGAGTTCCACCTCTACCGTGCCGTTTATCGATTACGATAAGTGCATCGGATGTATGGATTGTGTATCACAGTGTCCCGGTCTTGCAATTTTCGGCTACCGTACGGAAAAAAAGCAGCTCTATTTGCCTATTGAATACTTCGCGGAGAGTGGCAGTGAGGTTTTCCTAGTGGATAACGATGGTAAAAAGATAGGAGAGGGTATCATTGAGCGCATCCTTAAAAAGCCCAACCGCACTAATGTGGCTATAGTGAAAGCTACGCAAATATATGATGAAAGTTCTCCCGAGGATCTGCTCAAAGCGCGCGGATTTATAGTGAAAGAACATTACCCGGAGCCTCTGGAGTTGAAACCGGTATCAAAAGGGGATTCGGATGGGAAGGAGTTGGCTGATACTTTTATTTGTCACTGTGAGGATGTCAACCTCGAACAACTCCTGAAAATGATGGGTAATCGTACCAGCATCACAGCTCAGGAGCTCAAGCACATTACCCGTATAGGCATGGGAGTCTGCAGAGGCAGCAGATGCCTGCAGAGAGCACGTCAGGCGCTTCGCAACCATGGAATAGAGGTAATAGGTGAGTTTACTCCCAGAGGACCTATGGCCAATCTGGTTGAGATCGGAGCGGTTTCCAATCGCGAAGGAGGTGGAACCTTCATTACCTCCGACCGCTTTACCAAACAGGCTCCCGTTAAGGTGGGCGCTTTTGTGGCCGGAGGCGGAATAGCCGGCAGTGCCACATTCAGATATCTGGCTGAGGCGGGTTTTGCACCCATTTTGATCAATATGGATCACGGCAGCTCCTGGAGAAATATTGCGG
>JAAYDZ010000034.1 GCA_012728975.1 Bacteroidales bacterium | reverse complement strand
TCTTTACCTTCCATTCTTTCTTTTGCAACTCCACAGGAACCGGCTGTAGGCACGATAACATCGTCTCCGGGATGCCAATCTGCAGGTAAGGCAACGCCAAACTTGTCAGCTGTCTGGAGACCGATAAGTACGCGCTTCAGTTCATTGAAATTGCGACCCAACGAAATAGGATAGTAGAGGATGGTACGAATCATTCCCTTCGGATCGATGAAAAAGACTGCACGTACTGCTTTTGTGCTACTTTCTCCCGGTTGAACCATACCATATTTCTTGGCAACTTCCATCGTTATATCTTCGATGAGCGGGAAAGTTACTTCCACATTCTTCATTCCCTTGTACTCGATTTTTTCCTTAATGGTACGCAACCATGCGATGTGGCTGTAGAGACCATCAATTGATAGACCTACCAACTGGCAATTGAGTGCATCAAATTCTTTTTGCATTGTTGCAAATGTCATGAACTCAGATGTACAAACGGGAGTAAAATCAGCCGGATGGCTAAATAGAATTATCCATTTTCCTTCATAGTCAGCGGGAAAATTTATGTTACCCTGAGTAGTAACTGCCTTGAATGTAGGCGCCTTTTCTCCTATGCGCGGCATTACATTGATTTCTTGATTTGTGTCCATAATAATTGGTTTAAAATGTTTAATAATTAATAAATTTCTTTCTTATTCTGTGTAAATTTTTCACAAAGATAATGAACCTTTGTTCATAATCCAAATATTTTTGAAATTATTTTGAATTTTTATAAACAATTATTTAACAATCGTTTCATTGTCTATTAAAAAGAGGCCTACGTCGCTTTTAGAGAAGGGTTTTTAATACCAATACAACCATCGGCTTTATAATTTCTCAAAGATAATCCGGAAAAAAGCACCATTCTTTGCGCAATTATTGATATATTAGCAACTTGAAACTTAAAAGATGAAAGAAATGAAACTATTGCGAATTATTTTCGTGACCGCTCTATTGGTCGCTCCTTGTGCGCTTCTTGCACAGGATAACCTCAATAAGGATTATTTCAAGCTGAAAGGCTATCTCCAGGGAGGATTTAATGTTGATGATGAAGGCGACAACACATTCTACCTGAAACGGGCAGTACTTACTCTTTCCGGAGATGTTTACAAAAAAAATGAATCGAAGTTCGATTATCAACTTATGGTAAATATGGCAGGCTCGCCCAATATATTGGAGTTGTGGGTGAGATACTCTCCTATCCGGGAATTTGGTATGCAACTGGGCCAGTTCAAGATACCTCTGACCATTGAAAATACAGATCGTAGTCCTACTACAATAGAAATGATCGAGTATTCTTTACCGGTAGAGAAACTGGTCAGGAGTGGCAGAGACATTACCGGCATAAATACCTCAGGCCGCGATATTGGTTTCAAGGTATTCGGAAGCCTCTTTCACCAGGAGCATCACAGCATTGTGAGTTATGATATAGGACTCTTTAACGGCAACGGCACCAACAGGAGAGATAATGACGGACGTAAGGATATCATTGCCCGCATCAAAGTCTCACCTATAAGGTATCTCACTATAGCAGGATATTACCAGCACGGCACCATCAAAGCTGACCACATTGAGGGCAGTATTGTTACCAGATATGGCGGAGGCGTCTCCTATGATAACAATAAAGTAATGGTTCGCAGCGAGTATATAGGCGGTCAGACCGGCAAATTCCTATCGGAGGGAGTCTATCTCACTTCTGGGTATTGGGTTACCGATAAACTGATGGCATTGGGCAGGGCGGACTACTTCAAACTGGAGAGAGATTTAAAAGATAGGGAGATGTTCTATACTCTCGGATTGGTATATACACCCTGGAAAAATCTTCGTCTCCAGCTCAACTACACTCTGAAAGAGTTTACATCTCCGGTTGACAAAGCATACAGCAGCCTGTTCAACTTCATGGCAACTGCCATGTTCTAAAGCCCTAATAATGAGCAAATTGAAAGAAAAACTCAGAACAGAAGACTGGGTGACCGTCTGGATGAGCATTCCGCTACTTCTGATGGCATTGCTTATCCCTAAATATATCCCAAGCGTTCCCTCCACCCTAACTACATGGGCCGCCTGGGGTCAGATTGGGGTTCTCTTCGTAATTGTATTTTTGGTACTCTACGTAGGCCAGGCTATTATGGGACGCAAGCTAAGAGGGATGCTTCCTTCGTTGCTTGTGATCTTCGCACTCTCTCTTATCGCCCAAATTATCGCCAAGATACCGGCAATCAAGTATTATGGACTGGAGTCGGTCTTCTTTTCAGTGATATTGGGTCTACTGATCCGCAATCTGTTTAAGATCCCCGAGTGGATGAAGCCTGCCATCCAGGGTGAGTTCTTCATCAAGATAGGAGTAGTGTGCCTCGGAGCTACCATCCTATTTAGCGAAGTAATGAAGTCCGGCATCTTTGGCCTCATTCAGGCGGTACTTGTGGTAGCCAGTGTATGGTTTTTTGCATTCTGGATTTCCAAAAAGTTCGGAGTCGACGAGAAGAGCGGAATGATCCTTTCCAGCGGCGTCTCCATTTGCGGTGTTTCTGCTTGTATTACGGCCGCAAGAGTTGCCGGAGGCGAAGATAAGAAGCTCTCCTATATAGTGTCAGTAGTGCTGATTGTAGTAGTTGCAATGATCTACCTTATGCCCTGGCTGGCAAATATGATACTGCCTCTGCTGATTGAAGATACTCATCTGATGCAGGAGGTAGCAGGAGCCTGGATCGGAAGTACTGTGGATACCACCTCAGGCGTTGCCGCTTCCAGTGCTATCCACAGCGAAGTTGCCAATCAGAGCGCAATGATTATTAAAGCTGCGCAAAATGTACTAATCGGAGTGGTAGCCTTTTTCATAGCCCTTTATCTCTCCGCAAGAGGCGACAAGGGCACTTCGCAGCGCCCTTCTATCGGTATTGTTTGGGAAAAATTCCCCAAATTCATAATAGGTTTTGTACTGGCTTCGCTGATCTTCAGCATCATTCAGGCCCATGGCCTCTTCACTCCGGATAGCAAAGGCAAGCTCCTGGAACCGGGTGTTGCAAAAAACTTCGCCAATCTCTTCTTCTCTCTCGCTTTTGTCTGCATAGGACTCGGCACACGACTGAAAGAGATCATCTCCAGGGAAAACCGCAGAATCCTGTGGTCATTTCTCTGCGCACAGGGATTCAACATCATTATCACCTTTGTGATAGCTTATGTGCTCTTCGGAGTTGTAAAACCTATGTTTGCCTGATAAAGGAGCAAACTTTATTCTCCCATAGATTTACGAACCTCCTCAGCTGAGAGTTCGTAATCTACTAGGTCTCCAGCGATATAAAGATCGTAGGCTGCCATATCCAATAGACCGTGACCGGAAAGGTTGAAAAGGATTGTCTTGGATACACCCTCCTCTTTTGCCCTTATAGCCTCTCTGATGGTGGCCGCAATAGCGTGTGAAGACTCGGGAGCCGGAACTATGCCCTCCACCCTGGCAAAAAGTGTAGCAGCTTCAAAGGTCTCAAGCTGCTTGATATCCATTCCCTCCACTACACCATCCTGGAGGAATTTACTCACAATCGTACCTGCACCGTGATAGCGTAGGCCACCAGCGTGTATATTGGCCGGAGTAAAGTTGTGACCCAGTGTGTACATTGGAAGCAAAGGAGAGTATCCCGCCTCATCGGCGAAATCATATTTGAAAACACCTTTAGTCAGCTTGGGACAGGAGGCCGGCTCAGCAGCAATGAAACGGGTCTTGTGCCCATTCTTAAAATTGTGACGCAAGAAAGGGAAAGCTATACCGCTGAAATTGGATCCTCCGCCGAAGCAACCGATCACAATATCAGGATATTCGCCTGCGATCTCCATCTGTTTCTCAGCCTCAAGGCCGATAACCGTCTGGTGGAGAGCCACATGGTTGAGCACGCTGCCAAGCGCATACTTGCAATTGGGAGTCATCAATGCCAGCTCAATTGCCTCCGATACGGCGGTACCTAGGCTTCCCTGATGGTTGGGATGTGCTGTAATGATATCCTTACCGGCACGGGTACTCATACTTGGAGAAGCGATCACCTGCGCACCGTAAGTCTGCATAATCGAGCGTCTGTAGGGCTTTTGATGATAACTCAATTTGACCATATAAACCGCCAGCTCGAGGTCGAAGGCTCTTGCAGCATAGGCAAGCGCTGCACCCCATTGACCGGCACCGGTCTCAGTGGTAACATTGGTTACACCCTCTTGTTTGCAATAGTAAGCCTGCGCCAGAGCAGTATTGAGCTTGTGAGAGCCAATAGGGCTCACGCTTTCATTTTTGAAGTAAATATGTGCCGGAGTATCGAGTGCCTTTTCTAGTCCGTAGGCCCTCACAAGAGGAGTGGGCCTGAAGAATTTGTAGAGCTCCCTCACCTCTTCGGGGATCTCTATGAATGCATCGGTTTGGTTGAGTTCCTGCTCTGAACAAGCTCGGTTGAATATTACCGCAAGATCATCGACGGTGACGGGTTCCTTGGTTTTAGGATTAAGGATCGGCAGAGGTTTTTCGGGCATATCTGCCACAATATTGTACCACTGTGTGGGAATATCTTTCTCACTCAGAAAAATTCTCTTCTGATTCTTCATAACGATTAATTTGTGTGTTTGACCGACAAAGATAGACAACAGCCTCAAAAACTCAAAGAGAAAAGAGAATTATTTGGCCAAATCATACATTATATACAATAACACAATAGCCACGGAAGTATTTAGTGAATTACTGCGTATATATAATAGAGATTAATCTATACAATTATGAAAAAACTGCTTTCTATACTTGCGATCCCAATGGTGCTGGCATCCTGCTATCCCTTGAATGACACTGAGCTTATTGAAGAGATAAAGAGTGAATTTGAGCTTCCCAATAGCTACTGGGACGGTATGAACTCCTATATAATAGATTCTGAAAAGGATTATCTGCAAAAAGGAGTAGAGTTTTCCAAAGATTGTACAACGTGTACTGTACATACATATATCTGTATCTCCGGCTTCATTCTTTCTCAATTTGATAAAGAAGAGTTATTTGTAAAGGCTGACGGTGACAACCGGCTCATTCTTACCGAAAAAAGTAGTAATAGGGCCGTATATACTCTTGATTTTACTAATAGCAACCTCTATCATCTTGAAATGACCTGGAAGAATCATACAAAACTCGAACAAAAATACATCCCGGACAAATCACTTTCCATGAAGATGGATCGTGTTGCCATTTACTGGAATCATTTTTAATGTTCCAATACATACAAGGCAATAAACACAAAAGCCCCGACAGCTGATGCTGTCGGGGCTTTCTTAAAGTTGGCGGCTACCTACTCTCCCACTTGGTGTAGCAGTACCATCGGCGTTGGTGAGCTTAACTTCTCTGTTCGGGATGGGAAGAGGTGGAGCCTCACCGC
>JAAYDZ010000033.1 GCA_012728975.1 Bacteroidales bacterium | reverse complement strand
GTTGCGTTAGCTTGCTTCAGCTGGATATACGCGTCAATGGCAGAGACACCTCTTATTCTCTTTAAGATACTTCTGATCTCCTTCGGACTTGCTCTTGTTGCACTTTTTGCAAAGAAAAAAGAGGCTGTAAAGCTCAAAATATGGAAAATTGCAGTTATTGCCGTGTTTATAATAGGATCGGCTTTATTTGTCTCCATAAACAAAGATATACGAAGCGTAGAAACCACCGCAAAAGTGCGTTACGCTACTTATAAGGGGGATTGGAACATGGTGCTGGAGAATGTCACTCCTAAGAGTTCCATAGAGCGGCCTGATCTGATGCCATACGCATTTCTTGCTATGGGATATACCGGTGAGCTCGGAGAGCGTCTTTTCACCTATCCCATCCAAAATATCGAGGATTTTGATATGGAAGGGATACAGAGCATTGAGGGCAACTATTTCAACTCCCTGCTCAATTACTATATGGGCAACTACAATGAAGCACTCCACCACATTTTTCAGTACTCCTGTCATTTCCCGCACGGGATAACACATTTCTCGCTCTCACAGATGATCAGGTACAACAATTTGCTGGGAAAATATTCTATGGTGCGCAAATATGCGCAAATCCTGATCCACAGCCCCAGATATTCCACCTCCGCACGCAAACTTCTTAAGAGGTTTGAGGGGGTGCAGGACTCCCTTCCTCCTGCAGGTCACCTGAGCAGTGGAGCTCGTACCACTACCAACAATCCTCAGTACGACCTCCTGCAGCTCTCCCTCGCCGGCATCAACTCCAAAATTGCTCAAGAAAGATTTCTCTGCTATCTGATGCTTCAGGGGGACCTGGACAACTTTGTGGAGGCGTTCCGCATCTTTGAGTGGGAGCGGATACCCCGTCACTATGAGGAAGCACTGCTCCTTGCCGGTGTGGATCCGAATGAATTCGGCATATCCGCCGCTACGCAAAAACTCTTCTACGAAATCTCTTTCGCTATGGCACAAGCGGATATTCCCACCGTGGATCGTATGGCTAAAGGCAGCTATTGGGAATATCATTTCCGCAAACAGAAAGAGGGCGCATATGATTCAGGATTAGACTTCGATCTTTAGAGCAAATTCTGACAAAATACATTGTCGTTTTCACCTTCTTTTACCCATAAAATAAGGTCAGACTGCCACATTGTCAGTCCGTAATCTCATTTATGGGATTGGCACAATCTTGGCGTTATTGATTGTCGTAACGGAAAATCCGTTCAACAAATTGTAAACAATAAAAAGAATAATAGAATCAATTATGGGAAAAATTATCGGTATTGACCTTGGCACCACGAACTCGTGTGTAGCCGTTATGGAAGGTAAAGAACCTGCTGTTATCATAAACAGCGAAGGAAAAAGAACCACTCCGTCTATTGTCGCATTTGCCGACAACGGCGAAAGAAAAATAGGTGACCCCGCCAAGAGACAGGCGATCACCAATCCGGAAAGAACCATTTTCTCTATCAAGAGATTTATGGGTGAAACATATGACAGAGTTGCAAAAGAGAGTAAAAGAGTATCATATAAGGTAGTAAAGGGTGACAACAATACTCCCCGAGTGGATATTGACGGACGTCTCTATTCTCCCCAGGAGATCTCGGCAATGGTACTCCAGAAGATGAAAAAAACGGCTGAAGACTATCTGGGACAGACAGTAACCGAGGCGGTTATTACCGTACCCGCATACTTCAGCGACTCTCAGCGCCAGGCCACCAAAGAGGCCGGTGAGATCGCAGGATTTAAGGTAAGAAGGATCATCAACGAGCCTACGGCTGCAGCGCTCGCATATGGTCTTGACAAGCAGCACAAGGATATGAAGGTTGCAGTATTCGACCTTGGCGGCGGTACTTTTGATATCTCTATCCTCGAACTGGGTGACGGCGTATTTGAAGTGAAGTCCACCAACGGTGACACACACCTTGGAGGTGACGACTTTGACTACCAGATCATTAACTGGCTCGCTGAAGAGTTTATGGCTGACAATTCAGGTATTGACCTCAGGAAGGATCCTATGGCTCTCCAAAGACTTAAAGAGGCCGCAGAGAAGGCCAAAATCGAGCTCTCCAGCCAGACCTCAACTGAGATCAACCTCCCCTATATCATGCCTGTGGATGGTATTCCCAAGCACCTTGTTAAAACTCTCACACGTGCTAAGTTTGAGCAGCTCTGTGATTCCCTGATCCAGGCCACTCTCGAGCCCTGCCGCAAGGCACTCTCAGACGCCGGATACAAAGCATCGGATATTGACGAGGTACTTCTCGTGGGTGGATCGACCCGTATCCCAGCTATCCAGCAGCTTGTAGAGAAATTCTTCGGAAGAGCTCCCCATAAGGGCGTAAACCCCGACGAGGTAGTAGCAGTTGGAGCAGCTATCCAGGGCGGTGTACTCTCAGGTGATGTGACAGACGTACTCCTGCTCGACGTGACTCCCCTATCTCTCGGTATTGAGACCCTCGGCGGTGTGATGACCAGACTCATCGATGCCAACACCACCATTCCTACCAGGAAATCCGAGGTATTCTCCACTGCGAGTGACAACCAGCCTTCAGTACAGATCAACGTACTTCAGGGTGAGCGTTCAATGGCACGTGACAACAAGCAGATCGGAATGTTCCACCTCGACGGTATCACTCCTGCACCCCGCGGCGTTCCGCAGATTGAAGTTACATTTGACATTGACGCCAACGGTATCCTCAACGTAACTGCAAAGGACAAGGCTACCGGCAAGGAGCAGAAGATCCGCATTGAGGCCTCAACCGGACTCACCGAAGAGGAGATCAAGAGAATGCGTGACGAGGCTAAGGCCAACGAGGCTGCCGACAAGGCAGAGAAGGAGCGCATCGACAAGATCAACGCTGCAGACTCAATGATCTTCCAGAGCGAGAAGAATCTCAAGGAGTACGGCGACAAGATCCCTGCTGACAAGAAGGGCGCCATCGAGAATGCTCTCGGACAGCTCAAAGAGGCTCACAAATCTCAAAATATCGCCGATATTGACCGCGCTACCGAAGCCCTCAATCAGGCATGGCACGCAGCCAGCGAAGATATGGCTAAGGCAGCCCAAGCTCAGGGCGGCTCTTCATGCGGACCCGACTGCGACCACAGCACTTGCGGTCAAGGCGGTCAAGGCGGCGGCTCTCAGGACGGCGAAGTGACTGACGTGGATTTTGAGGAAGTTAAATAACCACAAACTACAAACACATATATCAATGACAGCGGCTTTTTAAGGCCGCTGTTGTTGTTTTATCATCGATTTTTGTGCTATATTTGTTGCTGTCAACAGCGGACTCAAAGTGGCTTTTATGGCTCTTGAGCGGCTGTTGGAAAGCGATACTTTTCAGAGACTTTACCTATTTTGCTAACTATTCTAATTTTATCGACAGATGTTTAAAGTATTGGCATTGATGATCCTTGGGATTGGAGTGGGATATCTGTTTCGCAAGCGAAATCTCTCCTTTATTTCCAAAGTAATTACTGTTCTGATATGGATACTCTTATTTGTTCTGGGATTGGAAGTAGGCAGTAATCCGCAAATTGTTTCCAATTTGGGAAAATTAGGGCTCGATGCTCTCATTATTACAGTGGGTGCTCTTCTGGGAAGTATAACTCTGGCTGCGTTACTTTGGAAAATTGTCAATAAATCAAAGGTACAATGAGAAGCAGTCTGATCATAGTTGGGTTTTTCATACTCGGATCATTGCTGGGGTATTTTGGAGTGGTGCCGACCTCATTTCTCGAAGGGGATATCAGCTTCTATGCTCTCGGTGCTTTAATGTTTTGTGTCGGAGTCAGCCTTGGGAGCGACCCTGAAACGCTGAAAAGCTTCAAAAAGATCAACCCCCGGCTCCTTCTTTTGCCTTTATTGACGATTGTAGGCACATTGGCAGGGGCCGCAATAGTCGGCATGTTATTACCGAACCGCTCTGTTGTAGATAGTATGGCTGTAGGGAGTGGATTGGGATACTATTCATTGTCCAGTATTTTCATTACCGAATTTAAAGGAGCGGAATTGGGCACCATTGCACTGCTTTCCAATATTTCCCGCGAAATACTTGCTTTGCTGCTGGCTCCGGTCTTCGTTAAATACTTCGGCAAATTGGCTCCCATTTCCGCCGGCGGCGCCACCACAATGGATACGACATTACCTATCATTATGAAGTTTTCAGGAAAAGAGTATATGGTTTTGTCGGTCTTTCATGGATTTGTAACGGATCTCAGCGTGCCGTTTCTGGTAACGCTATTTTGTTCGATTTAATTGATTCTTAAAATGAACTACAAGAAAAAATTGGTAGTTGCTGTTAATTAACTTGATTTTAAACCCAAAACTAGATAACGGTCATGCTAATTAAAAGATATATCCCGTGGGTAGTTTGTTTGTCCGTGCTATTAGCTGCGGGATGCAGCTCAGAGAGGCACAAGGCAGGAAATCCCCTATTTGACAATATTCTGGATATTGCCTACACGCCCGACTCACTTTATCGCTATACGCCCGGTTGTTTTACGGATATGGGAGCATGGATGGGATTCACTATCCCTCAAAAGGAGAAATGGATCCATGGCTTTTGCGGCCCGTTCAGTTTCTACCAATATGGCTGGAAGGCAGTTTCGATTGCCCAAGTCTCTTTTCAAGAAAACAGCTACGAACTCTTTACTCCTGACTCCATTAATTATTATCCGGGCGGAATCTATATTTCCGCTTCGGCGGCGGACAAAAAGATAGAACAGGAACTGATTTTTATAGATGCTTCAATTGCTCTGCTGCATATTCGTCCAAATAGCACTTCGAATCTTCTGATTGAGCAGGATTTTGGGCAGCGACAGCACTCCATCGAACGCATTCGGGAAGACAACAGACTTCATTTTCTATCCTCGGAAAAGGAGGAATATATCCTTTGTTTCCCCGAAAATACCACATTTGAAGGGGGTAATGCTATTTGCAGTAATGTTTCGCCTGATGGCATTTATGTGGCTGTTTTACAGGTTTTCAGAGATGAGGATGAGGCTGAGAGAACGGCGTTGATTGAGAGGGCAAACTCTATTTTGGCGCAGCCTCAACACTATATTAAGGAGAATAAAGAGAGATGGGAAGGTTATCTTTCAGCTGCGCTGAGAAAAAACATGCCGCCCGAATTTGATAGAATTGCTGCAAAATCGGTCGTAACTCTTATTTCCAACTGGCGCTCGCCGAGAGAGGCATTGTATCATGAAGGTGTTGTGCCGAGCCACGCTGCCTACTATTTTGTGGGCTTTTGGGCGTGGGACTCCTGGAAACATGCCGTTGCTCTTTCGCGCTTTGCGCCGGAACTTGCTAAAAATCAGCTCAGAGCCATGTTTGATTATCAACAGGAAGATGGAATGGTAATCGACTGTATATTTCCCGATAGATCGGAAAATAATGCCCGCGACAGCAAACCTCCTTTGGCCGCCTGGGCGGTGAATACGATCTACTCTCAGACCGGTGATCTGGAATTCCTGCGCGAGATCTATCCAAAATT
Organism: Bacteroidales bacterium; assembly: GCA_012728975.1. Classification (GTDB taxonomy): domain Bacteria; phylum Bacteroidota; class Bacteroidia; order Bacteroidales; family UBA932; genus Cacconaster. Next base: position 1,056 of record JAAYDZ010000033.1, on the reverse strand, counting down.
GGTAAAATATCACGAATGGTGGTATTGGAAAAGGGATCACGACCAAAATGGTTACTGCGAGTTTGGCTCTACTGACGGGACAACGGTAGCAGCAGCATGGGAAAGCGGTATGGACAACGCCATCCGTTTTGACCGGGCGCAAATGTTACAAAATCATCCCGATGCCTGGAGCTTCGATCAGGAAAGCGTGGATTTGAACTGTTTCCTCGCTTTGGAAAATAGGTTGCTTAAGAAGTTTGCAGAAATATTGGGCGTGCCTTTCGAGTTTAAAGAACAGGCCGGCAATCCGGAGGATTATTTCTTCGATACAGAGGATGGATTCTTTTATGACAGACGTATCCAGGACGGCTCTTTTGTAAAAGTGAAAGGCAGCGAAGCCTATATCCCACTTTGGACAGAGGTGGCCACAAAGGAACAATTTGACCAAATATTCCCCATTTTAAGCGACGAAAAGAAGTTCTCCACATATATCCCCTTCCCCACTGTCAGTGCAGACGAACCCGAATTTACCCCCAACGGCTACTGGCGCGGCCCCATCTGGCTGGACCAAACCTATTTCGCCATCAGCGGCATCCGCAAATATGGAAAAACCCGAGAAGCCGACCAGTACACCGAACAGGTCTTCGGCAGATTGAAGAAACTCCGGGAAAGCGGCGCCATCCACGAAAACTATGACGCCCTCACCGGCCAACAACTCAAAGCACCCCACTTCAGCTGGAGCGCCGCACATTTGCTGATGCTTTATTGGGAGTATGGGAGATAAGTGGTGCGGGTTACGGGGTGCGGGTTACGTGTTACGCGGTGCGGGGTACTGGGTGCGAGTTGCGGGTTAAGTTATGAGTGAGGAGTAATAAAAAACCTTGCCGGATGGGGTTTGGGAGGGATATGAGAGGAGGGTAAGGTATTAAGAGTTTAGGACTGCAGGCTACCTTTCTATAGATCCACACTCGGTTCCCACATCGAAATTGCAATGTTTTTTTTGTTCTTATTCCAAGTTTTAAAGTCTTCAAAACTTGAAATTCCCTCGTCAATTACAGCCTGATAAATGTCTATTCC
>JAAYDZ010000032.1 GCA_012728975.1 Bacteroidales bacterium | reverse complement strand
TGCCTGAAGTCCGTCACCGCGAGGAACGGCCTAGGGCAAAACTGATAACTGGGGCTAAGTCGTAACAAGGTAGCCGTACCGGAAGGTGCGGCTGGAACACCTCCTTTTTGGAGTCCTACTTGATACAATATAGGCGTTTCGCATTTTGTCTTCCATTTATTATACAGTCTCTTAGCTCAGTTGGTTAGAGCGCTACACTGATAATGTAGAGGTCACTGGTTCAATTCCAGTAGAGACTACCATATGGGGGTATAGCTCAGTTGGCTAGAGCGCCTGCTTTGCAAGCAGGAAGTCGTCGGTTCGACTCCGACTATCTCCACAAAAGCGACCTTCGTGTCGCTTTTTTTGTGGAGATAGTCGGAGTCAGTCGCTTCGCTCCTTGTTTACCCCTCCTTTTGATGGTTCCCTTGGGGAACCAAAGCAGCGCAGAAGCGCTGCGGGTTGCTTCACTCCGATTGCGACCTTCGTGTCGCTTTTTTTGTGGAGACTTAAATCAGCCTTCACTACACACTCCATACTCAGAACTATCCCATAGCTCGTACCTTGCATCCTACACCACGCACCCCGTACCTCATAAATTGACTCTGATGCCGAGCTTTGCAGATATTTCTAAAGGATTTTCACTACGGTATGAAGGCAGTCTTGTATCCGAAAACAAATGACTGCAATATGGTTCGCAATATATGGAGAAGTTGCGTGTTATTTTGTATTGAATACCTGTAGTAAGTAGTACAGATAATAAGAAATTGGATTCCTTTAGAACTGTAGTTCCTGATTTTGCATATATGCATTTTTCTACTTTTACACCTCCACCGGCATACCATTCAAATGAGTTCTTTGAATAAATCGTGTAATTTAATCTTAAAGGTAATCCCAAATAATGGAGTTGTTGCTGTTGTATTTCATTACTTAGTTTGTCTGTATAACTAATTACTTTCTCTGACAGATATAATGAATAATCCAACCCGGTAATGAGTGCAAGTCTTTGAGTAAAATTGATTCCTAAAGAAATACCAAATGTTATTGGAGGCCGATGCTTATAATTAATCTCTTCTATATTATTGTTGTGCGAAAAATTATCCACAGGTTTTTCCATTAGGATACTATCTCTTGGTTGTTCGTGTGAAATACCACCTCTCGGGTTTTCTTCTGCATAGGACGTTCTATACTGAAAAGCCCCTATGGGCAAATCGACCTGATTATAACCTGCCAAGCCCTGGCCTCCTGACACACCTATTGATAATTTAGGAGAATCTTTTGGAGGAATATATGCTGTTGCGTTGTTGGTTTCAAAATAGTCGTAGGAAGGAATTGGTTGATGTATGGAATCCTTTTTTGTTGCATGTTCAAACTTGTCAGGCTCACTCTTCTCCCGGATTAAAGCGTCCGTATCAATTTGCGGTTGGGAATCTGCACTAAAATAGTTGTCCGATAGTGTAGGCTCATGATTCTTACGCTCACGCAAAGGCTTAAAATCTTTTCTTAAGGCCGGAATCTCAACATGAATAGTTGGAGTATTATCGGCAATCAAGGGATAATTGTTGCGTAGCAGTAGTGGTCTGTTGTCTATGTTATTGGAAACGGAAAATAACAATACTATTATGGCAGCTGCAGCAGCGACCGCAGGTGTTATTAGACGCACCATCTTAACGCGCCTATGTCTGGCATAGTCCGTTTGGAATTTCTCCCAGTTACCAACTTGAAGGTTCTCTTCAATGTTTTGTATCTGATCGGAGATATATTTGTCAAAGTCGGTTTTCATAAGCCTTTTTCCTTAATATATGCATTTACCCTATCTGCCAATATAACTCTCGCTTTATAGAGAATTGATGATGATGTTTTCTCCTTTATTCCCAATAGCTCTGCTATCTCTTTGTGGGTATAGTTTTCCAGACAATATAAATTAAACACAGTCCTTTTAGTATCAGGCAAATCTGCAATCATTTTCAATATGACATCTTGAGGAACATGAATCAGACTATTATACTCCGGTTCCACAATATCTAATCTCTGTTCGTCTATTGATAAGAAAGTAAATTTCTTATTCCGCCTTAAATGATCAATCAAGAGATTAACCGTAATACGCGATATCCAGGTTTTAAGCGATGCCTTATTGGAATCATACTTACGAATGTTATCAAAGATCCGAATAAAGCAGTCCTGCATTAAATCCTCTGCTAAAGTAGAATCTCCGGTATATCGCATACAGAGCATATACACCCTTGCCGCATAATCCTTATACAGCTGCTCCCTTGCCCTATTGTCACCTTTAGTACATTTGGCTGCAAGTAGGGCATCATGGTTAGCGAGATTCTTATCTTTCACTCTATGCCGTTCTATACATATATACGAAGATAACTAGAAATACTTCCAAAACAATCAAAAAATTAATTTAATAATTAATGGCAGTATTTAATGAGTTGCTTCGTATATGTAGTAAACGGAACTTATTATATTGGAAAATATCGATATATTTGATTATGAAACAGCCTTTCCATTTTGTATTCTTGATAGCATCATTGGTTGCCATTCTCTCTTGTGTTGTGGTCTCATGTTCAAAAGCCCCTTTGAATGAAGTAGATGGTTCATACTTTTACCGTAATAATACTCGTGTAGAATTTGAGGATAAGGGATATATGATACAGGACTATTTTACCGGCAACATATCCATCGCTTGTTACAGCGCTCCTTTAATAAAAGGGGAAACAAGGGATTGTATCAACATACTCATTCCTCAAAGCTGTTATACACTTACAAATAACCGATTGACATTTCGTCATTCCTTCGATGCTAATATTCAGTTTTTCACCGAATCTGGAGATAGAGATAAATTAATATTCGGTCATCTACAGCAAAAGAGGAAGGTACATCTTAGTGGAACTATTACCAACGATACGGGACAAGATTTTTTCCAATTAGGTAATGTTTATTATAGTCCGGTTTCCGTGTCTTTCTCACTTGATGATGGGAGTGACATCCGTCTAAGAATGAACACTATGACCGTGGTTCAGGATCAAGGTTTGCATGTTGTTTGGTAACTATAATCGAAAAAGGAAAATATGTCTGTTATTAATTGCTCGTTTACGACCTTTGGTTATCCCCTGGTAGAAGATATCGGGTATCATTTTTCACTGACTTCTGATATTTGTAAAAACGTTTATTGTTGGTCGCCTTCAGGGGCTCTTTGAAAAATTTTAAAATAATACTTCCTATGAAACGAATAGTACTGCTTATTTCATTTATAACACTCGCCATGGTAATTATCGGCTGTAATCGGGAAGAAGATCCGAATTGGAGCGAGCGTGCTGAAATCATTGTTTCACATAAAACAACAGACTATTGGCCAGGCGAATATCCTCCGGAACTTCAACCAATGGTGGGAATATCCATTCGCAAAATCAATGAGACGGTATGGACAAAACTGCCGATCGATGGAATATCCGGATTTACCTATGAATCGGGATATGAATACCATCTTAAAGTGAAAATAACTCATTTGGCAGATCCCCCTATGGATGGACCGAATAGAACCTATGAGTTGCTTAAAATTATTTCAAAGACACAAAAACTAATAGAATAATCATTATGAAAAAGATCAAAACCCTATTATTTATTTTAATTGCTGCTCTTGGTTTCTCAGCATGTGAAAAGAGCGATGTTCCAAGGGTAAAGAACCCCATAGAAATTGATTTTCCCACTTCTACAACTCCAATCACGAAAGTGAAATTGAGTGAAGAACAAAAAGCCTACGTTAATGCCGGAAATGCTTTTGCAATTAAGAGCCTGAAAACTCTCTACAATCAGGAAAAAAAGAGTATTATTTATTCTCCACTCAGCTTACAGTTTGCTCTTGCAATTACTGCAAACGGTGCCAGCGGCGAGACAGCTTCCGAGATTATCGGAACCCTGGGGTATGGGGAAGATCAAAAGGCCCTGAATGATTATTGTAATCTATTGCTCAATCAATTACCTGCGCTTGATGACTCTGTGGCATTGAAGCTGACTGATGCAGTAATCGTAAATGAAGAATTCCGTGTTCAGGACGGATTTCGCAATATAGCTGAAAAGGTGTACTATGCTCCCGTGGAGTATGTGAATGCTTCAAATCCTAAGGTAGTAGTTGACCGGATCAATGAATGGGCATATCGCAACACCAATGGATTTATCTTTCCTTTTCTTGATGAAGGCGATGTAGATCAGGATTTTGCCGCTGCAATTCTAAATGCGCTTTATTTCAAAGCAAAATGGAGCGAGGTGGGTGGACAACCCATGTTTGACAAAGATGTTACACAGAAATCGTCAACTTTCTATCTGGATGGAGGAGGACAAAGGAGGGTCGATTATATGATCTCTTCAAGGCATTTCAGTTATGGAAGAATGGGGGAGAATTCAATCGTAGAGCTTCCGTATGCGAATGGAAAGTTTGCCATGTATATTATTTTGCCCGATGTAAAGGGTGGTAACGGTCTCGGGCAGCTGTTCTCAACTCTTACTTCTGAGAAGTGGTCTGAAGCTTTATCCTCAATGTCAACTGAGACTCTTGTTTACCTTCGACTCCCCAAATTTGAGTCAGAAAATAAATACGAACTCACAGATATGCTAAAAGCCTTGGGAATCCGTAGGGCCTTTGTGCCTTTTCAGGCTCAGTTCGACAAATTTCTTTCCCATTCTGGCATAAATGATTTCTATATTGGATCAGTTCTTCAAAAGGCTCGTATAAATGTCACTGAATGGGGAACAGAGGCCGCTGCAGTTACTGCAGTTATGATAAGAATGTCCTCTGCCGGTGGCGAACAGCCAAAAGTGATTGAGTTCTTTGCAGACCATCCATTTGTTTACACCATAGTAGAAAAATCATCCGGCGTAATGCTCTTCGCGGGAGTGTATGATGGAAAGTAGAAATAGTTGATTATACTCCTAAATTATTGAGACCGGCTAAAAGTTTAGCCGGTCTCTTTTTATTTCTCAACTATTCTCCAACGTAAGCGCCAACGACCGTTATCAAAATCTGCCGAAATAATTTTGAATGTGCCGATTTCGCTAGTGTTGGCCACATGTGCACCGATGCAAGCACAGACGTCATAGTCACCTACGCGTACGATGCGGAGCATTTCGGAGGCATCATCGGGGAGTTTGCTGAGGTCCACGATGGAAGCTGCCTCTTCTTGCGTAAGAAAAATCTCGGTGACATCCAGATTGGACGAAATCACTTCGTTCACTTTCTTTTCAATAAGAGCAACCTCTTCAGGAGTCGGTTCTTTTTCGAGTCGATAATCACACTTACTCTTTTTGCGTTCAACATGGGCATTATATGACCGGCCACAGCCAAACATCTTTACCATAGTACCATTGAGTATATGCTCGGCAGTATGAGCAGGCGGATGATCCTCCTTGTTATGAGTATTGAGAATAGGTTTTGTCATAACTCTACTCCTCTGCGTAAAGTGAAATAAGGTTGAGGATTACCTGGACGGCTTTTTCCATGCTTTCGACTGGGACAAATTCGAGTTTGCCGTGGAAATTGTGTCCACCTGCAAAGATGTTGGGGCAGGGGAGTCCCATAAATGAGAGTCTTGCGCCGTCAGTACCTCCGCGGATAGGCTTGATATTAGGTTTGATACCTGCAAGTTCCATTGCTTTGACCGCCTTGTCAATTATATGGTAGTGCGGCTCTACCTCTTCACGCATATTATAGTATTGGTCTTTCAATTCCAGAGTGATGATGTCGCCGTACTTGGTGTTAAGGAAATCAACGCAGGAGGTCATAAGGGCCTTTTTCTGATTAAAGAGCTCCATGTTGTGGTCGCGGATAATATACTGTATGGTGGCAGTTTCCACTGTCCCATTGAATCCGGTAATATGGAAGAACCCTTCGTAATGTTCAGTGAACTCCGGCCTCTGCTGTACCGGCAGCATGGCGTTAAGTTCCATGCCGACCAGCATAGCATTCACCATCTTATTTTTGGCATAACCCGGGTGGATATTGCAGCCCTGAATGAATATCTTTGCGGCCGCAGCATTGAAGTTCTCGTACTCGAGTTCTCCAATCTGGCCTCCGTCCAACGTATATGCATATTTGGCGCCGAACTTTTCAACATCGAAGTGGTCAACGCCGCGTCCGATTTCCTCGTCGGGGGTAAAACCGATCTTTATAGGTCCGTGAGGTATCTCGGGGTGTGACATTATATACTCTGCGGCGCACATTATCTCTGCAACACCCGCTTTGTCATCAGCTCCCAACAGCGTTGTGCCATCTGTGGTAATAAGTGTCTGCCCTTTATACTGCAGCATTTCGGGGAAATCCTTTACGCGGAGATAGAGGTCCATTTCTTTGTTGAGAAGAATATCACCTCCGTCATAATTTTTCACGATCTGTGGTTTAATATTCTCTCCTGATGCATCAGGAGCAGTATCCACATGTGCGATAAAGCCAATAGCAGGGACCTCTTTCTCAATATTGGAGGGTATTGAGGCCATCACATATCCATCTTTGTCGAGAGAGGCATCGGTGATGCCCATATCCTTTAGTTCCTGCACCAATTGCATTGAGAGCGCAAGCTGTTTTGCGGTTGAGGGCTGACTTTCCGATTCGGGATCCGATTGGGTATCAAATGAGATATATCTGAGAAATTTTTCTTTTACACTTTCCATATTATTGCTGTTTTTCAACTTTCATAGATGCCATTATCATATATATCACAAGCGCTATTAGTGGTATGATGGCGATGGCTTCGCCGTAGGTTGCATTCCAGTCGGTGAGGAACCAGTCTACCTTTGCAAACTTGAGGATTGCACTCACAACTCCCATAAGTGCACCACCGGCGATAAATCCGGAAGCGATAAGGGTACCTCTTTCCTTACGTGCAGCGTTAACTTCTTTATCCTTACTGCGTGTGCTTACGAACCAGGCAATAGCTCCACCGAGGAGCAGTGGAAGGTTGAGATCTATGGGAATAAACATACCCAGACAGAATGCAAGCGCCGGCACTTTCAAGAAGGTGAGGATGATAGCTATGACCGCCCCAATACCGTAGAGGAACCAGGGGGCGCTGCCTCCCTCCATCATCGGCTTGATTACAGCTGCCATAGCATTTGCCTGAGGAGCCACAAGTGCACCTTCACCCACAAATCCGTAGGTTTTATTGAGGACCATCACTACTCCGGCAACAGTTACGGCTGCAACCAGTACGCCGAGGAATTTCCATTTCTCCTGCTTTGCAGGGGTAGTGCCGATCCAGTATCCGATCTTGAGGTCGGTGATAAAGCCACCTGCGGTGGAAAGTGCCGTGCAGACAACCCCTCCAATCAGCAACGAGGCTACCATGCCTGTATTGCCCTTGAGTCCTGTAGCTACAAGTACCAGTGCTGTAATGATCAGCGTCATAATGGTCATGCCGCTGACGGGGTTTGTGCCTACTATAGCTATAGCATTAGCCGCTACTGTGGTGAAGAGGAAGGCGATGACAGCAACCACCAGCATCCCAACAAGTGCCTGCCAGATAGTGTTAACCACTCCACCGAAGGCAAAGAATGCGAATACTCCAAGTAGCGCTACAGCTATACCCATAACTACAGTTCTCATAGATATATCCTGGTCAGTGCGCTTCACAAGTGCCTTTTCTCCACCACTTTTCTTGCTAAATTCGCCTACAGCGAGCTTTACAGCGGAGCCGATAACCTTTGAAGACTTTATAATACCTATGATACCGGCAGTGGCGATACCTCCGATACCAATCAGACGGGAGTAGGTCCTGAATATCTCATCCGCGGACATCTGTCCGAGAGCTGCGGAGAAACTCATGCCGAAAATATCGACTCCGGAGAAGCCTGCAGCCAGAATGGGATTGATTATCAGCCATACGAGCAGAGAACCGCAGCAGATGATAAAGGCATATTTGAGGCCTACGATATAACCCAGACCGAGCACCGCAGCTCCGGTATTGAGTTTGAGTACTATTTTGGTCTTGTCCGCGATAGCAGCCCCCCAGCGTGTAACTGTTGTTGTGACGGTCTCTGCCCATGCTCCGAAGGTAGCCACTATGAAGTCGTAAAGTCCACCAATCAGGCCAGCAATGAGCAAAACCTTGAGACTCTTACCTCCACTCTCTCCGCTGACCAGTACTTGAGTAGTAGCTGTAGCTTCGGGGAAGGGATAGACTCCATGCTGTTCTTTTACAAAATATTTCCTGAAAGGAATAAGGAAAAGGATGCCTAACACACCTCCAAGCAGGGAGCTGAGGAACATCTGTGTAAAATTGACATCCAGGCCGATAATATAGATTGCGGGCAGAGTGAATATGGATCCGGCTACAATAACTCCGGAACAGGATCCGATAGATTGGATGATCACATTCTGGCCAAGGGCCTGATTTTTCTTAAGTACGCTTGACAGACCGACAGCCAGAATGGCAATCGGGATAGCAGCCTCAAAGACCTGACCAACCTTTAGACCAAGATATGCAGCTGCAGCTGAGAAGATTATGGTCATAACCACTCCTATGCTCACGGACCAAACTGTAATCTCGGGATAATTCTTGTCTGAAGACAACAATGGTTTGTATTCTTCCCCCTTTTTAAGTTTCCGATAGGCGTTTTCGGGCAGCCCTTGTGGCTTGTTTTCCTTGTTTTCCATAAGTTATGTCTTTATATATTTATGCATCCATTTTTTTGACCAAAGCATCGCCTTCAATGACAACGACACCATCTTGATTATGACATGTAGTATTGAGGGTTACAAGTTGCTTTTCAAAATTAATATCAGTGATAGAAACCACAGCCGTTACTGTGTCATCGATATAAACAGGTTTTACAAATTTCATATTCTGCTTTAAATAAATAGATCCCTCTCCCGGCATCTTGGTGCCTAAGATGGTGCTGAAAAGAGAAGCCACTAAAAAACCATGTACAATATTTTCCTTAAATATAGTCTGAGTGGCATAGACAGGATCAAGGTGTATCGGATTAAAATCTCCTGTAATGTTGGCAAAAGCCTTTACCTTTTCCATAGAAAACTGAGCAGACATTCTTTCTTCTTGCCCAATGTATAAATCACTTAATTTCATAGCCATTTTATTTTATAACAATCCGTCCGGATTTTTATCGGATACGCATTTTTATTATTAAGTTATTCTCACAAAAACTCAACAAAACTACGAAATAATTTGGAGATTGAAAAAAAGTGTTTACCTTTGCTGCCCGTTTCGGCGAGAAACGCACGTTCATTGAAATTTTGAGATAGATAACGAGGTAAAAAAACTGTAAAAAGATTAGATAGTCTGTAAATTAAAAGTAAGGAGTTTTTTCTGATTTTAGTTGGGACTACAATTTCAAACCGGCGGTGT
>JAAYDZ010000031.1 GCA_012728975.1 Bacteroidales bacterium | reverse complement strand
GTACTTTTAGCCGCATCCAATCGGAGGTGGTGGGGGAGATGAATGTTTCTATGGAGCATCTTTCGGCGGTACCAAGCAGTGGATGACCGATAGGTGTAGCAGAGGAGCGGTTGGTGAGATTGCGTGCCTTGAGAGTGCACCTAAGCCTTTTTTGGAGGATTTCCATTATCTCCGGATTAGTGTATACGTCAGTCGGTCTGATATCCACCACAAAAGAACATTCGTCAGGGATTACATTATGTGCTGTGCCGGCATTAATTTGGGTTACATTTAGATGGGTGGTTCCCATAGTGGGGGATATTTTCTCAAATACAAAGTGCCTGAGGATTGAGATGTCATCCAGGGCAATAAGTATTGCATTTTCACCATCATTTCGGGCTGCATGGCCGCTGACTCCTTTTGCGGTAGCATCTATTACCAGCAATCCCCTTTCAGCGATAGCTGCCCGCATACCCGTGGGTTCTCCTACAATCGCCATATCAGCAAGATCCGGCATCTCAGTGCTGATCCTGCTCATACCGTTCGGACCTGAGCGCTCCTCTTCGGCGGTGAGCACCAGCAACGGCTCCACTTTGAGGGAGTCCAGTAGCTCTTTATGCTCCGCTAAATAGAGGAATGTGTGGAGGAGAGAGGTGACGCTGCCTCCCGCATCATTGCTTCCGACTCCGAGTATCCGCTCTTTCTCTTGAGGAGGATTGAAGGGATCGAAAGTGTAGAGTTCGGAAGGCTTGATGGTGTCAATATGAGAGTTGAGCATCAGTACCGGGCGGTTGCTGGAAGGCTTGGGAAGGAGAACAATGATATTATTGCCTACAAGTTCCGGTTCGAGGGACCTCTCCCTGAGATATTGCACGATAAATTCCGCTCTCTTCGCCTCTTCAAATGAGAGCGAAGGGATGGTAATCATTTTTTCGAGGAATAAAATTGCCTCTTCGCAATATCTTCCGATACTCTCCATTCTATTCTATTTTACTAGGGTTGTACCCCTCTCATTATTCAGGTTACGCGCATGTTTGATCACTACTTCAGACACTCCATTGTTTATGGCGGCAAATGCATTTTCCAGTTTCGGAATCATCCCTCCTTCAATTATACCCTCTTCGAGCAGCTGGGCGAAATATTTCTCTGTTATTGTTGGAACAATGGAGGATGCATCATCTTTATTCAAAAGTACTCCATCTTTTTCCAGACAGAATACCAGACGAACATTATATTTGTCGGTCATAGCTATCGCAAGGCTTGATGCCATGGTATCGGCATTGGTGTTGAGGAGCGAACCCTCCCCGTCGTGTGTGATAGCGCAGAAAACGGGGCAGATCCCTCTCTCCAGCAGGACCGAAATCTCTTCGCTGCCGATCTTTGAAGGATCCACATCTCCTACATATCCGAAATCCACAGGTTCGGGTGAACGTCTCGTGGCGGGCACAACGTTGCAGTCTGCACCGGAAAGGCCGATGGCATTGCAACCCTTACTTTGAAGTGCTGCAACTATGGATTTATTAATCCATCCGGCATAGACCATTGTAACGGTCTTGAGCGTCTCATAATCGGTGATACGACGTCCTTTGTGCATACGTGTCTCTATGCCAAGTCTTTCCGCCATCTGAGTAGCCATTACTCCTCCTCCGTGAATGAGTACTTTACCCCCTTTTATCTTGCTGAAATCATAAAGGAAACGTTCAAGAGCAACAGGGTCATCGACCACATTGCCTCCTATCTTTATGACCTGTAGGTTTTTCATTCTATTCCAAGGAGAAGTTCTTTTATTATTACCTGTGCAGAGACTACCCTGTTGGCTGCCTGCGGGATAACTATAGAGTTGGGAGATTCTATTACTTCGTCGGTGACGATCATATTGCGCCTTACGGGAAGACAGTGCATGAAATAGGCATCGTTTGTAAGTGCCATTTTCCTGCTGTCCACACACCAGGAGTGATCCATATGCAATACTTTTCCGTAATTGGGATCCCTGTAAGCCGACCAGTTTTTGGCGTAAATGAAGTCAGCTCCTTCGAATGCTTTGTCCTGATCATATTCCACTGTGGCATTTCCTATAAACTCTTCAGCGAGTTCATAGCCTTTTGGATGGGTGATTACAAGCTCATAACCTTTGGCGTTAATCCACTCCACAAATGAGTTGGCCACAGCCTGCGGGAGGGCTTTTGGGTGTGGAGCCCAGGTGAGAACTATCTTGGGGTTCTCAGTTCTTTTATATTCCTCAATAGTGATAAGGTCAGCAAATGTCTGAAGAGGATGCCTTGTGGCGGCCTCCATGCTGAAAACGGGTTTCCCGGAATATTGGATAAACTGGTTGAGGAGTTTTTCTTTGTAGTCAGCCTCTTTGCTCTCGAATTTAGCGAAAGATCTTACTCCGATCATGTCGCAGTAAGAGCCCATGACAGGAATGGCTTCGAGTATATGCTCGGGCTTATCACTGTTCATCACAACTCCTCTCTCTGTTTCCATCTTCCAGGCACCCTGATTGATGTCGAGGACTATCACATTCATTCCAAGATTGAGGGCCGCCCTTTGAGTACTGAGCCTTGTGCGTAGGCTGGAGTCGAAAAATATCATAAGCAGGGTTTTATTGCGTCCCAGCCCAATGTCTGCAAGTGGATTAGCCTTGACATATTTTGCCTTGGCAAGCACGTCTTCAAGGGAGATGATGTCGTGGATCGAGGTAAAATGTTTCATATCGGTTGTTTTACTTAGTTGGTTTCCGTTAATTGATTAAATGCTTCTGCAAAGATACCAATTGTTTGTTTATCAATATTCAGAGGAGGAAGAAGGCGGATAACATTTTTGCCCGCGCCTCCGGTAAAAATCTTTTTTTCAAATAGAAGTCGGTTGCGGAGGGTCTCGTATCCCTCTTTCAGTTCAACACCAACCATCAAACCTTTGCCCCGAATCTCTTTTATGGCCTTGTTGCCCTTAAGGCAGCTAATGATGTAGTTACCCATAGTAGCGGCATTTTCTATCAGAGACTCATCCCGGATTACTTTTAATACCGCCAGAGCCGCAGTACAGGCAAGGTGGTTGCCTCCAAAGGTAGTGCCGAGCATACCGTGTGTCGCTTTGAAGAGAGGAGAGATAATCACACCACCGATGGGGAAGCCGTTGCCCATACCCTTGGCAACAGTGATGATGTCGCCCCGTACTCCACTGTATTGGTGGGCAAAGAATCGTCCGCTCCTGCCATATCCCGACTGCACTTCATCAAAGATCATCACCACCTTGTATTTGTTGCAGAGATCTTTGATCCCCTTGAGATAATTTGCTTCGGGCTCGAAGATGCCTGCCACTCCTTGAATACCCTCAATTAGTATGGCAGCGTACTCTCCTTTAGTTATTTCAGCCTCGGCCGCTGCAAGATCATTCATAGGGATAAAGGTGACATTATCGGTGCGGTTGAATGGGGCCTGGATCGTGGGATTGTCGGTGGCTGCTACGGCACCCGAAGTGCGGCCGTGAAATGCTTTACGCAATGCCAATATTTTTGCTTTTCCTGTATGAAAAGAGGCAAGTTTAATGGCATTTTCGTTGGCTTCCGCACCGGAATTGCAGAGGAAAAGAGAATAATCCTCATAACCGGAAAGTTCTCCGAGTTTTTGCGCAAGCTCATTTTGAAGAGAATTCTGTACTGCATTCGAATAGAAACCGATTTTGTTCAGCTGTTCGGTGAGCATCTCACAATAGGTGGGATGGCAGTGACCGATTGAAATAACCGCATGACCTCCATAGAGGTCGATATATTCTATGCCTTCCTTGTCAATAATCCTGCATCCATATGCCTTGACAGGTTCAATGGGCCAGAGAGGGTAAACGTCGAAAAGGGTCATAGTCCTTTGTGGTTAGAATGTGGTGGATTTGAGTCTCAGTCCGGCGCTTTCATCATATCCGAACATGAGGTTCATATTCTGTACGGCCTGTCCGGATGCCCCTTTTATCAGATTGTCAATCACAGAGGTTATGTGAAGATAACCGTCGTATGATGCAACATGGAGCAGTCCTTTGTTAGTGTTTACTACCTCTTTAAGACTAATGGGAGTATCAGAAACATGGACAAAAGGCGAACTCTTGTAATACTCCTTGTAGATTTCGGCTATTTCGTCATTGGAAGATTCGCAACGCGTGTAGATGCTGGCAAATATACCCCTGGTAAAATTACCTCTCATCGGTACAAAATTGATGCGGATATCTTGGCCCGCAAGTGTGCGGATCACCTTGGTAATCTCCGCCAAATGCTGGTGCTTAAAGGATTTATATACTGAAATATTATTATCCCTGTAACTGAAATGGGTGGTCTCGACAGGTGTTTTTCCGGCACCGGTAGAGCCAGTAATGGCGTGAACATGGATTTCATCGTATACCATCTTTTTGTCAAGAAGAGGTAAGATACCCAACTCTATGGCAGTTGCAAAGCAACCCGGATTGGCTACAGAGTGGCAATCCTTGATACTTTCCTTATTCATTTCGCAGAGTCCATATACGAACTCCCTATTCATAAAATTGCTCTCGATCCTGAAATCATTGCCCAGATCGATAATTCTACACTCTTCTGAAATGTTATGGGTAGAGAGAAATTCGCGCGAAATTCCGTGTCCCAGGCATAAAAAGAGCACATCCGGTTCTCCCACCTGATCTGTGAATTTTAAGTCACAATCTCCGAAAAGGTCTCTGTGGACACTTGAAATTGTATCACCCACCTGAGTGGTGCTTATCACATTGGTGATTTCCACTTCAGGGTGATTGATTAGAATCCTGATCAGTTCACCGGCCGTATATCCTGTACCTCCCGCAATAGAGGCTTTAATTTTTCCCATGTTGCTTGTTTTTAGAGGATATTCTCCTCATTGTGTATCGAATAATAGATCTTGAGGGGGTTGGCCAAAACTTTTGTAAATCCGACAACATCCCTGCCGGTAAATGACTTGTTTGCCTCTCCATAATCGCCGAACTTGGAGTTCATAAGGTCGAAGTCGCTCTTGCAGCCCAAAACCTGGAAATTGTAGGGTTGTAGACGTACCTGCACTTCTCCTATGACGGCGCGCTGCGAATCTTCGAGATAGGCCTCAATATTGCGCATTACCTGATCAAGGTATTGCGCTTCGTGCATCATCTGGCCATAAAAACCTGAGAGCTGTTCCTTCCAGTAGAGTTGCGCCTTGGTGAGCACATGCTTCTCTAACAGATGGTGTGCCTTGATGATAATCATGGGCGCTGCCGCTTCAAATGCCACTCTGCCTTTGATGCCGATAATCGTATCTCCCACGTGAGTATCGCGGCCGATGCCATAGGGAGCTGCTATCTCTCTGAGCTTGCGGATTAGCTCCACGGGCCTCATCTTCTTCGAGTTGAGTGCAACCGGCTCACCCTTGTCAAAGGTAATGGTCACAATCTCGCTCCCTTTGCGTGTCACCTGTGCAGGGTAGGCCTCTTCAGGGAGGTAGCCATGGGAAGAGAGAGTCTCTACTCCACCTATACTGGTACCCCAGAGTCCCTGGTTTATAGAGTATCTGGACTTCTCCCAGGAGAAATTGAATCCGTGCTTCTGAAGATAATCAATCTCCTCTTTCCTGCTTAAGCCCAATTCCCTTATAGGGGCTATGATCTCAACTTCCGGCGCTAGGATCTCGAACACTATATCAAAACGCACTTGGTCGTTGCCTGCTCCGGTGCACCCATGCGCTACCGTGCTGGCACCTAATTTTTTGACATGTTTCAGTACCTCCAGTGCCTGGAATACGCGCTCAGAACTAACTGATAGGGGATAGGTGTTGTTTTTAAGGATATTTCCAAAAATAAGGTATCTGATACCCTTACGGTAGTAGGTCTCTGTCGCATCTACAGTAGTATGTGAAGCGGCTCCAAGTTGCAGAGCCCTATCTTCAATGGTCTTGGTTTCCTTTTCGGAGAAACCACCGGTATTGACCATTACCGTGTGAACTTCGAGATGCTTTTCATGTTTGAGATAGGGAACGCAAAAAGAGGTGTCAAGACCTCCGCTAAATGCAAGTACGACTTTTTTATTCATATCTATTAAGTATTTTCGGTTGATTGTTTTTTGTGATCGTCCGGATGTTGCGCCGGATCGTAGAGAAGACCCGTGCAGAGGCACATTTTGTAATCATTACGCTGGAGAATGTCAAAATTGCGGCATCCGCTGCAACCCTTCCAAAATTCTTCATCGTCGGTAAGTTCGGAAAAGGTTACCGGATGAAACCCCAGGTCATAATTGATCTTCATTACGGCCAAACCGGTGGTGATGCTGAATATCTTCGCATTGGGGTAAAGAGTTCTGGAAAGGTCGAAAATCTTCTGTTTGATACGTCTGGCGAGGCCTGTCTGGCGAAATTTGTGTGCTACTATAAGGCCGGAATTAGCTACGAACTTTTGGTGCCCCCAGGTTTCTATATAGGAAAAGCCTGCGAGTTCACCATCCTCTGCTATGGCAATAACAGCCTTGCCTGAAATCATTTTCGCAGAGATATATTCCGGCGTTCTTTTGGCAATACCGGTGCCTCTTTCTTGTGCTGAAATATAGACTAGATCACATATCTGTTCAGCATATTGGATATGGCTTTTATCGGCCACAACGACATTTATATTCATAAAATGAAAAATCTGAAAAAAACAGGTTATTTTGGGAGGGACATCCCTCCGGAATTAATGGAAACCCGTAAAGCCCACGAATCAGGCCGTACAGGTCTATCTTCGGACTCTGGTAGTCTCGCCATTAAAAGAAAATATGAATAAATTCCTGTTCATAAGGTGGAGCAAAGATACCAATCTTTTTTAACAAGGAACATAATTCTTTTAAAAATTGTTACCTTTGATGCCATATTTTTAGAGACGAAGTGAAAAAGAGATCAAAAAAGCAAAAATTATCTCCGGATATTATCGCAAAAGAGCGTGATGAACTTATCCGCAGACATAGGAAAACGATACTTTTTAACGAAAGAGAGATGTCTCTTATAGAGCAGTATTGTGACAAATACAAAATATCTTCAAAATCGACTCTCTTCAGGGATATCATCATTTCTCATATTCTGCAGCAGGTGGACGACAACTATCCAAAACTCTTTTGATACTCAGGTCAATTTTAGAATCAATGAAAAAAGCACTCCTCATTCTTTTTGCGATAGCATTTTTTCTCTTTACGGCAGACAATCTCAGAGCTCAGAGTATTGTTTCAGATATTACCGGTGATGATGGCACCAGGATTGTAAACGTGAAGCCGGAAGGGGTCTGTTCTGTCAATATAGAAATCCACATCCGAAGAAACCGCATTACATACCTTCACTTCACAAGGGGTTGCGATGGCAATGCCAAAGGCATCGCTGCTCTTGTTGAGGGTATGAAAGTCAAAGAGGTAATCCGTAGATTGGAGGGGATTACTTGTGGTAAAAAGTCCACTTCTTGTCCTGACCAGCTGGCCAGGGCTCTAAAGATGATTTCCGAAAAGAAATAATAATCTATTGAGCAACAAAAGTTCGGTGAATGGTGTTGGCCAATACTCCATCTAAGAATATCGCGGGCAGGTAGTAATAGTATAGGATATACCCGCCCACTACCGGTTCGCGGTTATACTCCACCTTATTTGTGGTGTCTTCAGAGTAGATAAATGTCTCTAAAGGGTAGATAGTAAGGTCAATTGCTTCCAAAGGATTGTTCATCGCCCAGAGGTGAGTGAGGCGTTTATTTTTGCGAAGATCCAGGTATCTTATATTGTTACTACTTACATCCAGGTCTTTGAGAAAAGTTGCCTGGGTGGTATTAATCTCTGTGAGGTTGTTGTTGCTGCAGTCCAGATACTCAAGTATGCCATTTTGGGAGATATCCAGTGATGTGAGCTTATTAAAGCCGCAGATCAGTTTTTTGAGGGAGATACATCCGGCAAGGTTGAGGTTGGTAATTGAGTTGAACCTGCAGTTGAGTTCTTCAAGATTGGTGCAATTGCTGGCATTGAGAGTTTTTACGGTGCCGAGGCCAACCATAGTGCAATCAAAGCTGGTAAGGTTTGTGTTGCTTATATTGATGGTATCCAGAACATTGTATGAAAACTCCAGGTTCTTGAGCGATGAGCAATTGCTGACATCAAGGTGACTGATGGTGTTGTGTGAGCAGTTTATATTCACAATCGTGGGGGATCCGCCGGCAGCGAAATATTTCATCATATTGCGTTGGCAGTCAATGGATAGGAGATAAGGAAAGTTGCTGATATCCAGAGTGTCAATCAGGTTCTGGGAGCAATTGATGCTTGTGAAGCGGTATCCATAAAGGTCCTTGAGTGACCTGGCCTTGCCTTTAGAACAATCAAGTGTGGTTAGAATTTTCATCTCGTAATCTGAGATCTCTCCATCATCGTTGATATCGTAGCGCGACAGCAAAGTTGTTTTGAGATTTGTATCGGTAAAAGTGAGGCAATCTATCAGTTGCGAAACCTCTATTGTTACCGATTGCTTTTTATTGGAGATGGTCACATAGGCCTTTCTTATCGCATTGGTGTTGTTGGTGTTCAATGCGGTGAATGCAAGAGGTATATCTCCGGGTTCGCCTGCCATGTGAGAAATTCTTAGCCAGTCGAAATGCTCTCCGTTATCACTATCCACAGTAATTGTCCAATCGTAAGCGGTACGGAGCAAGGTGCGTTTGACTGAGCCTTCGGTACTCTCTATTGTCAGTGTTGTATCTTTGACCTCCAGGTCAGGAAGTTGCATTATCGGATTGCAGGATGATCCTGATGCTGTCAGTAATACTAACAGCGACAATATGATTGGTATGAACTTTTTCATTTCAATATTTATTGATGTCAGAACAAAGGTATGTAAAAATTATTGTTTTTTCGATATATTTTTTTGTCAATTTGAAAACTATTCTTATCTTTGCAGCCCGTTTCCTCAAAGGGAATGGAAGTTCTTTGATAATATTGGAAGACAAAAAGTACAAGCAAGTACCGAATTTGTAACAAAATTCGAG
>JAAYDZ010000030.1 GCA_012728975.1 Bacteroidales bacterium | reverse complement strand
TGTTTCTTTTAATTAAACGCAGCTTCTCAAGCTCAAGCAGATCCTTCTCTAATGAGAGAAATGAGACGAAACTTGTTTTGAGCTGTTCGGCAAGTCTCCTCTGATTCACATCATCTCCCTTACATAGCTCAATCACAATAGCAAACAAAGCCGCCTGCCACTCGCTGATTCCATATTCTTCTGCAATCGTCTCCAACTCGAAGCGTTTAGCAGCAATTAGTTTATCGTTGAGACAGAAGTACTCATCATACTCCCGACCAAACTCCCTATTCTTTCGCGCCCTCTCAATTACCTCCTCAAAACACTCCAACAGACTTTTCTTTTTCAACTCAAGTCCCAAATCATCAATCAAATTTTCACACTCAAGCATACTCGCGAGAATTTCTCTTGTAGATTTTTTCTTTTCCATAACTGTGCTCCTTTTTTATTTCTGGTACTGCCAGGATTTTATTAACTACTGCATGAACTCTTTTTTCACTACTGCAAATATTCTTCTCTCATTACTGCAATGATTATCTTTTTATTAATGCAAAGAAAATAAATCACGCTGCCAAAAAGTGGCAGTATTCAGGAATTTTGGTTATTTTTTGAATTTGGTGTTCAAAATTGTCTTTTCTGCATATCTCATTGATATTTGTTTCATATCTTTGTGGAGACATTGATAAAAAAGAAAAAGATTATGGCAAAACCAATTAAAGAAACCCCGGTCCTTACCGGCGAAGATGCAACTCGTTTTGAACAAGCTGCACAAGAGGTTGTGCCCGCATCTGAAAAAGAACTCAATGAGGCACGCGAGGCGTTTGATTATTTTGCTTCAATAGCAACTTTTAGTATGTAATGGAACCTCAGTTAAGAAAATTAACTCCGGAATATAACAACACCCTTTGATTTGCAGTCAAAGGGTGTTGTGCATATATTATCAAGAGGAGGGCTATAGCAAAGCATAACCTTATGACAAATGCTGCATGCATTTATTTCTTTTTTGGACGGACACTCTCAAGGGGTATAAGCGGAATATAACAATTTTCGAGTGGAGAACCCTTGAGGTTCTTCATAAAAATACCGCGTAGAGCACCTATTGCAGCACCGAGGAATGTGTCAATTATTAAATGGTTTTTAGCTATAAATGTTCCATCTCCTTTTACTGTAATCACATCCTTGATAGGAGAAAGGCCGAAGGTCATTAGAATCGTGTTTGTGGCAAGTATTATCCAGCCATCCTCGTATAAAATGGTGACTTTTGCTTTAATGACAATTTTATCACCATCCATAACGGGGGTTATTTCGTGCCCCACTTGGATTTGTAATTTGTCACGTTTTAAGCCCGAGTAGTCGAACTCATAGTTAATCTTAAACTCTGTTTCGGCAATCGATTGTAGTTTATATTTTATTTCCATACTCCAAAGTTTTAAATTGCTAATGACAAACAAGATGATGTCGGATATGTTCGCCAAGCTCCAAATGACTGTGATATGGTGTAAACTTCTCCCATATCATAGATGCCAGACTTCCTTGTTTTAGACAACTTGATTTCAGTATCTTCCTTTGTGACTCTCTTCGTTGGAATAAATGACAATGGAAAGAGATCTATGCCCAAGCAATGGGCCATATCTGAAAGCGTGTCAAATGTGAAATTTCTGTTTCCGGAAAGTAACTCGGAAATTTCTGATTCGCTTTTGCCGAGCATCTTAGCAAATTCCTTCTGTGTAAGTCCTTTAACTTCTAACGTGTCTGCTATTTTGCAGGCAACAAGCATTCTTTCTCTTGTGCGACGAAGTTTATCTTCATCTATTGACGCAAGAATCTTTGTTAATACTTTGGATGGTTTTCTTCTTGTTGTCATATCTCAAGGTTTAAAAAGTCTGATTTTTCTAATGTCCCGTCTTCGAAGACTTTGAGGTCTTTTTCTATTATGGCTTTGTTTATACTTGCTGCAATGGTTCTCATTTGTTGGGCTTTTGCGTTTAACAAAGGATTCTCTTGATATGCCGAAATATCCGGTGGTTTATATCCTCCTGAACCAATGAATATACATGTGTTGTCAAATCTCAGACAATAAAGTCGCATCCTTTTATACCATAGAGCAACAACTCCGTCTCCCGGTGCACCTTCATGTTCTTTGAAAAATTGAATTCGACAACCGGTAGAACTGCCCATGGCCAGCAGCCTTGCAGCGATTTCTTCCAACTCCTCCTCATATTGTTGATTTTCATCAAAGAATTGGTCTAACAAAGTATCATCATCACCCTCAAGCATTATGGAATAAATCTTTGCTTTATCACCGGAGAATTCTTCTATTTCAACAATCTCAAAGTTCATACAATCCCTACAGTTCCTTCTTATTTATGCCCAAATTTGAGCAAAAATTCGGATATAACCAAATTCTTGCTGAATTTTTTATTATTCAAATCAACACTCTAAAGCAATAATCAAGGGAATCAAATTAATAATTTATGAAGCAAAAATTGATTGTAATATTATAAATAGTGCCGGACTTTGGCAGCCGGGATAGATAGATTTGCGGTATCAGCTTGAAAAGAAATTACTATATTTGTTTGTAAGCCTCAAGGTTCAACTATGAATAATTACATCCATGGCCAAATTTTATTGTAAATACTGCGGACAAGAGTTCGGCAATGTGCGCACATTAACTTCTGCTTATTGTATCAGACATCCGGACGGTCCAAACAAAGGGAAACACACTCTTTACGAAGGTTCTGAGAAGAGCAAATACACCTGTAAGTTTTGTGGTCAACAATTCAACAATCTTCGTTCCCTAACATCAGCCTATTGCCTACGCCACCCGGACGGAGCAAACAAAGGCAGACACTCACCGGCGTTGTAAACGGATTCTCTGAATTAATCTTTGTGTCGTGTCGAGAAAAGTAGTTGTCGTTTGCGACCCGTAGCCTTTGAATACAGCAACACCCTTTGACTTTGTGCCATCAAAGGGTGTTGTGCTACTCCTGTAACAAGTTAATCGAGGACCAATATCTAAATAGTAGAGTATTAGTATTTGCTCATTCTTTTTCAAATTTTATGCCTTCCATAACATCTAAGATGATTTTTATTTTTTCGATACAAGCTTTTAGAAATTTGTCACTTGTAATAATATCACTTTCCCAGATCTTGATATTCAGGTTGTCTATATAAGCATAGAAAGGCCACCAGTCACTTTGCTTACGGGATTGAATTCCTTTTTCTTCCAACCTTTTGTGAATTGTCTCTCTATTATCTTTTGAAAGTTTATACTTTTTTAGATAATTGGATAATCCATAGTGAAAGTGACCCTTTTCAAACGTAAATGAAATAGCACATTTACCCTTCCAGTCAGGTTTTATCAAATTAAACCTCACAGATTGCTCATCGCTTCCACTGTATTGATATTCTAAATTATGTTTTTCTGCAAATTTCTTCATCTCAGGATTGAAGTGTTTCTCTATGATAGCATCAAAAGTTTTTGAATAATGTTGACAAATTACTTTGGCAGCTCTTAGGTTCTCTACTTTTGATAAAAGATCCGTTATCTCCTCTTTATTTTTGTTATCCATATCTTGATTTGTTAATTGTTTCAGGTGATTAATATATTGAATAATGGTTTCTCGAACCATTGGAAAACGCGAAGCAATTGCAACACATTTTTCAAGCCAATTAATAATGGTTTCTGTATATGAAATTGTCAAATAAGAGACCCCACTGCCGCTATGTTTGGTAGGTTCATGGCCATCCAGTGTCAGATATAATAGTTGATAAATGTCATTTTTGTATGTTTTTTCTGCGTATTCGTCATATCTTTTTAGTTGTTTCCATTGGTCGCCTGCAAAAATTTTGTTTTCAATAATGATAGCTTTTTCCCTTTGTTCATCTTCTATTAAAATATCAATCCGGCCTCCGGAGATTGCAAATTCTGTATGAACTCTCGCATTTTTACAGTTGAAGTCCTCAATGGCAAATTGTTCGCCTAATGTTTCAATAAAACACTCGAGAAATTTTGATTTCAAGCCGTGTGTTCCATTTGGATTCAAGAATTCGGCGAGAATTGCCGAATGAGTATTTTCGTAATGATCTACACCGCAAACTCGGAACATATTAAATCTTCCTCCTGTTGCATCTAATATTTCAGCATTTTTCTTGCTGATAATCGATACTTGACTAAGTAAATTCTTTATTTGATCCATTAGTTATTTTTTTAAATTATCATCTTTTATCATTTTAATGCCTGCCTAACAAAGTTACTTCTTTCTTTCATTACTGCAAATAAACTAGTCTTTACTGCCAAAAAGTGGCAGTGCGAATTATTTTGACGATTTTGTTCTGCTCCTGCCTAGAAATTGCAGTTTGATGGGCGATACTTGCAATATTAAAAGGTGAGTATCATGGGAAGTGTTTCTGATAAAATTGTTCGGATGAGGGATATACGCTTTGATCCAGCCCTCTTTGAGAACTATATGACCGGTACTGTGCTGGATGAATTGCTTTGCAGCTACAAGGGACTGCCGAAGGGGGTGAATTATATGGTTATCGGAGATCCCGGAGTAGGTAAGACTACTATTATTTTGGACCTTTTGTCAAATATAAGGAAACAACATCCGGAAGTAAGGGTTCTTTTCGTTAGTGCTGAGATGAACGAGATTGATCTCGCCATTTATGTACAGCGTTTCCCGAAGTTCCAGGACATTGATATACTTTTCGTGGAGCCAAATTTTGATGATTACATCGATTCTCACAATCTACAAACTCTGACGGAGATCCTCCAACAAGGCTGGGATGTAGTGGCTATCGATTCATTTTACGAACTGCAGGGAATTATCAAGGAAGAAGAAGGCATTACTCAGAAGAAAGCCGAGAGTATGCTACTTTCTCTTATCAAGCAGCAGAATAAAGCCGATAACAATGCCCAAGTAAACACGACATTCCTCACCATTCAGCAGGTTACAAAGACCGGCGCATTCATTGGCTCAAACCGCCTTAAGCACTCTATAACTGCAATGATGGAGCTCCGCCTTGAGAACCCTAAAAACATCTATTCCGATCGCTATGCCCTATTCTCAAAGCATCGACGTGGAGATGTGGGTGTGCGTCTCTACTATGATTTGAGCGTGACCGGTGATGTCTTTTACAATGAAGATCGTTTTAGTCAGGACCGTCAGATCCGACAACTCCAGTCTGAGGCCGGCAAAAGTATGCGCAACTATGCCGACAAATTTGATATCCTATTTGAAAACATTAAAGTAAACAAGCCATGACACAACAAGAATTTTTAGCCCTAGGTAGGCGGATTACTGATAATCAGCTTCCATATAAGGTGGTCAATCGTGCGACAATCAAGTATATTGGTCGCGTTGATGACCTTTCTGAAACAGAATATTTAGGAAGAAATGTTTTTTCCGTTCAAGGTACGAATGTCCTTGCTACAGACTTCGTAGCAGAAGCTTTAGACAAATACACCGGATTCTCCAAAGATCAGCAGGCTTTTATCGCCAAGGCAACCGGTGAAGAGGGTGTACGTGATTTTCGCAACTATCTCGCTGCTGCCAGTTCAATAGCAAATCCGACCAAAGTGGCTCTTGTGGCGCATCCTGAGAGCAAGACTATCGTTAATGTTATTCCTGTAGAAGAGGAACTCATTACTTCGGAAAACTTTTTTGATTTTGCTGAAATCTTTATGGATCACAACAACCTCACTCCAACTGCTTATGAGATTGGTGGCAATGCATCTGCCGGAATAATCTTACATATGGGAAGCAACACTCCTGATATCAGAGCTTTTGCGCCGGGAGAAGAGACGCTTATAAACTCATATGTTCTAAAGTGGAATCTCGGACAGATTCAATTGAACAGGTATTATGAACGTCTTATTTGTGCCAATGGAATGATTGAAAAAATCTCCATTCCCAGAGCAAAGATTACAGTTTTGGACGACAAATCTATACGTGGGATCTTGAGCATTCCGCAAGACACCCGTATGCTTAGTAGATCATACGGTAAATTTGCCGATATGGCCCGGACAGCAATGAATACCAGAGCATCTTTAAGCGAACTCCATTGTGTCTCGAAAACGCTCGATCGATTTGCTGTGGGGGAGGAGTCATCGAATAATATTGCTCCTTATGAAGAGGAGCTGAACTTTTATTTAAACTCCGGTTATGGTTTGCATGGATTCAAGCCTAGGGAAGCGTTGGCAAGCATGAAAGTTTGGGAACTCTTTAACAGAGTGACTAAATATGCCTCCCATACTACTGACTGGACCGAGAATGACAATCGCCGCACCATGCTTCAAGGCGAGGCCGTTGAGTTCCTATGTCGCCCGCGTGACATCAAAACCTATGTAGATGCTTTCGCATCGTGATAACGCAGACTTACACTTAGATTTATGTTGTGGAGTTACACTTAAATTTTTGCCGTGTAAGCTCAATAAATTTGTTGTCTTACTTATGGGGGTTTATGTCAATTTAGCGCACTCCCCAAAATTTCCAAATACTCCTTACTCAATACTCGGAACTCAGAACTAACCTGCAACCCGCAACAAAAAAACGCTGAAAGTTTATTGCTTTCAGCGTTTTTTTAAACAATCAGGCTTCTACCACCTATTAAGCGGCAAACCGCTCATCTTCATTCTTACCTGCTCTTTTACCTGTGCGATTACATTATCGTCATCGATATTGCTGAGTACCTTGTCAATTAAGTCAACGATGCCAGCCATGTCCTTTTCAACCAAACCGCGTGAAGTGATAGCAGGTGTACCTACCCTCATGCCTGAGGTCTGGAATGCTGAGCGACTGTCAAAGGGTACCATATTCTTGTTAACGGTAATATCTGCCTTTCCGAGTACAGTCTCAGCTACCCTACCGGTCAAATCAGGGAACTTAGAGCGGAAGTCGATAAGCATGAGGTGGTTGTCTGTACCACCTGATACCACATGATAACCTTTCTCGATAAATGCTTTGGCCATAGCTGAAGCATTTTTGCGTACCTGCTCCTGATATGTTTTGAACTCAGGCTGGAGGGCCTCATAGAAGGAAACTGCCTTGGCTGCAATACAGTGCTCGAGTGGACCGCCCTGAATGCCGGGGAATACGCTTGAATTGATCAAAGAGGACATTTTCCTGATCACTCCTTTGCGTGTTTTAATTCCCCATGGGTTATCAAAGTCTTTACCTATGAGGATTATGCCTCCACGTGGACCTCTGAGGGTCTTGTGAGTAGTGGAGGTAACAATATGGGCATGTTTCACAGGGTTATTCATCAATCCTGCAGCGATCAGTCCGGCCGGATGTGCCATATCCACCATAAAGAGGGCGCCTATCTTGTCAGCAATTGCACGCATTCTCTCCCAGTCCCACTCCCTCGAGTAAGCGGAGGCACCTCCGACTAGGAGTTTGGGGCGGTATTTTAGAGCTTTGCGCTCCATTTGGTCATAATCCACCATACCGGTCTCGCGGTTGAGCTGGTAGCCGATTGCATTATAGAGAATGCCGGACATATTCACAGGAGAACCGTGTGTGAGGTGTCCGCCATGATCCAGGTCAAGGCCCATAAAGGTGTCACCGGGCTTCAGACAAACCATGAAAACAGCCATATTGGCCTGTGCACCGGAGTGAGGCTGTACGTTGGCATATTCGGCATCGAAGAGCTGACACAGGCGATCGATTGCGAGTTGTTCGATCTGGTCCACTACCTCGCAACCACCATAGTACCTTGCTCCCGGATAGCCTTCAGCGTATTTGTTGGTGCAGACTGAGCCCAATGCTGCAAGCACCTGGTGGCTCACAAAATTTTCGGATGCTATAAGCTCAAGACCTTGAGCCTGGCGCTCCTCTTCTTTTCGAAGTAATTCGGATATTTGAACGTCTTGTTTCATTGTTATATTATTTGTGTAATTATTTTCGTACTTTTGCGCTTGCGCCCGAGGCGGAATCGAATCACAAAGATAACTTTTTTACGGCTTCTTCCAACTATGTTCCGAAAACTTTTGAACAGTGAGCTCAACCGTATTACTCCTGAAGAATTCAAATTGAGGAAAAAGATGCCTGTGACCATAGTACTGGACAATATCCGCAGTCAACACAATATCGGTTCCGCATTTCGTAGTTGTGATGCATTCCTTGTAGAGAAACTTCTGCTATGTGGGATATGTGCGGTGCCTCCTACTGCCGAGATACACAAATCGGCTCTCGGTGCTGAGTTCAGTATGGATTGGGAGTATTTTGAAAGTACTTCAGAAGCGGTACGTTGTCTCAGGGAGGAGGGGTACGTGATTGTGAGCGTAGAGCAGACTGAGCATTCCACCCTCTTGCAGGATTTTCGCCCCAAGGAGGGAGTTAGATACGCTTTTGTTTTTGGAAACGAAGTACGTGGAGTGAAACAGGAGGTTGCGAATATGAGTGATATCTGTCTGGAGATTCCTCAGTACGGTACCAAGCATTCGCTAAATGTTTCGGTTTCGATAGGAGTAGTACTTTGGGATGTGGTTTCAAAAATGTTCTGATTTTTTAAAACAATATATACGATGAAAAAATTATTGACAATCATTATGGCGGGAGCTTTACTTTTAGGCCCCGTAACCTCCTCAGCTCAGCGCAACAGGCAATCTAATGATTCCAGAATACCTGTAGTAAGGGCTGAATCAAAGAGCGATTCAACCAAAAAAAGCCCTCAAGGCCCCGTTTCAATCGAAAAATTCATCACAAAAGAGGCTTCGAAAATGGATGGAATGACCACCGTTTACAAGCAGGATGGCAAGTATTATCTCACAATTCCGGATTCTCTCATTGGCAGGGATATCCTGATGGTCTCCAGAGTCTCTCAGTCCGCAGCAGATATTAGGGGTAGTTTCAGCGGCTATGCCGGCGATCAGATAAGCAGCGGTCTCTACAAATTTGAAAAAGGTCCCGACAATAAGATTTTTCTTAGAAAAGTATCGGTTAGGGAGCGTTCGCAAGACTCTATTATGAGCCAGAATATTCTCAAGTCCAACCTCACTCCGATTATCGGTTCATTCCCCATAAAGGCCTGGAATGAGGATAAGAGTCTCTCAATAATCGATGTAACCGATTTCTTCAATGCAGATTCGGAAGTGCTCTATTTTTCCAAGAGCACCAAGACTTCTTTTAAACTAGGCGCCCAAGACAAAGATAAATCCTATATCAGCAGTATCAGGACTTATCCTATCAATACTGAGGTGACAGTGGTGAAGACCTTTGCAAGGACTACCGGTGGTAATGCTACCTACGAGTTAAACTGCTCCTTCGTGCTGCTGCCCGAGGTGCCGATGACTCCCCGCTACTATGACGAGAGGGTGGGATATTTTACCACATCCTATACGGACTTTGATAAGAATCCCCACGGTGTAGAGAAAGTGCAGTTGATTACCCGCTGGAGGCTCGAACCCCGACCGGAAGATCTTGAGAAGTACAAAAGAGGCGAGCTTGTAGAGCCGGCAAAGCCTATTGTCTATTATATAGACCCTTCGACTCCCGCCAAATGGGTTCCCTACCTTATACAGGGTGTAAATGACTGGGAACCGGTTTTCCGAAATGCAGGCTTCAAGAATGCAATTCGCGCGGAGATGGCCCCGACTTCCGAACAGGACTCTACCTGGTCTCTCGAGGATGCGAGATACTCTGCAATAGTCTACAAACCCTCTGATATAGCAAATGCCAGTGGTCCTCATGTCAATGACCCCCGCTCAGGCGAAATAATAGAGAGCCACATCAACTGGTATCACAATGTGATGTCGCTTTTGCACGATTGGTACTTTATACAGTGCTCACCGGTGGATGAGGGTGCGCGCACAATGAACTTCGATGACGAACTGATGGGACAGCTCATCAGATTTGTCTCCTCACATGAGGTGGGGCACACCCTTGGATTGCGCCACAACTTCTTTGGCTCGGCTGTTGCCACCACAAAACAGCTGCGTGACCCCGAGTACCTCAAGAAGTACGGCCATACTACCTCTATAATGGACTATTCACGTTTCAACTTCGTGGTTCAGCCGGGAGATAACATTCCTCGCGAACTGCTTTTTCCCCGCATAAGCACCTATGACAATTGGGCTATCGAATGGGGTTATAGAAGATTTTACGAATATGATGATCCTAAGAAAGAGCTTTCTATGATCAATAAGTGGATCATGGAAAAGACAGCTGATCCCATCTGCTTCTTCGGCACCGAGTCGAGTCCTAATGACCCCCGCTATCAAAGCGAGGATCTGGGCAACAATCAGATGGAGACTAACGAACTCGGTATCCGTAATCTGAAGTTCATCATGAACAACCTCATTGAATGGACTTCCGAACCTAACAAAGGTTATGAAGCGCTCCGCAATATGCACAACCAGGTTTTTACACAATACCGTCGCTATATCAGGCACGTTGCCAAATGGGTCGGAGGGGTATATGAGACACCTAAACGCGTGGAGATGGAGGGTAATGTCTATACTCCGGTGGAAAAATCCAAACAGAAAGAGGCGATAGCCTTCCTCAATAGGCATGTTTTTACCCCTCAGGAATGGCTGGTACCAAGTGATGTTATGAACAAGGTTGTCACCAAACCTGAAAGCATCATGGACAATGCCTATAAGGCTGTTTTTGGAGACTTGCTAAGTAAAAGGGTAATGCTCAACCTCTATGAGGCCGAGTTGCAGTATGGTAACAAGGCATATACCATGACAGACCTCTTCGCAGATCTCAATAAATATATGTGGGATAGTGCTATGCCTAGAGATGCGGCTGCCAGATCGTACAAGCGCATAGGACAGAAGGCCTATGTAAATGCATTATGTGGCCTCCTAACGGGAGAAACAGCCATTAGGGCAACAGATACTACAAAAGATCACACAGATATCAATTCTATGGCGTACTACCAGTTGAAAAATCTCAGGTATAAACTTTCCGTCAAAAACAGTAGTGACCCTCTTGAGAGTGCTCACAATGACTATCTTATAAAGGTTATCGACAAGGCCTTCAATCAGGTATTTGATGCGCCGGTTGTTAAAGCAAAAGAGTAGTCGCTTAGCTATCTGGACACACAATAATTGATGAGCTCCGAGAGTGACGTGAGCCCCGAAAGTTAGATAAAAAACTTCCGGGGTTCAGTTTTCTTGTACAAAGGCATTGATTTTGTTGGAGAGTGGATTGTTTATTTTTCTGAAGGAGATATATAGCAATCACTTAACATTAATGTCATGAAGAAAATCAAATTTATACTTTTAGCAGCACTATGCGTTTCTTGTCTATCAGGATGTTGGTACGAGGATTTTGAAGAGGAAATAAAACATATCTATAAAGTAGATAGCCTAAGGCTTAATGTCGATCAGCGCCCATTTATTAAAATAATCCCATATGTTACTGAGGATTGGACATTTGATTTTGAGAGCAGACAGTTTTACATTGCGGCCGACACCAGTTTGCTTATCAAAGGACGTCGCCATGTAACACATTGGTGGATTGATTATGAGGCAATAGATTGGAGAATAACGAAAATAGATATTATTGCATTGGAGGATTATGATGAAAATCATCCTGCAGGAGAGCCACTAAATGATCTGTTTAATATCACTTATTGCTGTAGAGATCGTAGTGAGATTACACTACCGGTATCAGAGATCGGCTATGGCGACATTATGCTCGGCTACTATGTGCCCGGTGGCAAAGATTCTTATTGTCTCAAATTATACCCCAAAGAAGGTATAACCAAACCATCAAAGTTCGAGATCCGCATCAAAGATGCGTTCGGAAGGGGCTTTGTGATGAGATCGGAAGAAGAAAAACCAAAGAAATAATTGGTAGGACATCCCGCACCAATCATAACTACACACTTAGAACTAAAGACTTAATCGGAACTACATACTCTTAACTCAGAACTGACAAAGGGCACCCATAGGTTGCCCTTTGTCCTCAGTCGGGAAGAGGTGACTCGAACACCCGACCTCTGCGTCCCGAACGCAGCGCGCTAGCCAACTGCGCCACTTCCCGAATAATAGGTTGCAAAGATAAGGCAATTTTTTGCAAACTAAAAAATATTAGTTACCTTTGCGGACTCGAAAAACGAGAAACCTTTTTTAAACAATTAATTTTTTGCATTTATGTCAGAGTATTTGTCAGCCGACAAAAAGCAAGAGATCTTCAGCAAATACGGGAAGTCTAACGTTGACACCGGCTCACCTGAGAGTCAAGTTGCTTTGTTTTCCTACCGTATCGCTCACCTTACCGAACATCTGAAGAGGAACCGCAAAGACCACAACACCCAACGTTCACTCCTCAGACTTGTAGGTAAGAGACGTCAGTTACTCGATTACCTCAAGGAGACCGACATTGAGAGATACCGTGAAATTTTGAAGGCCCTAAACCTTCGCAGATAATACAAACAGGAAAAAAATGGAGACCGCCGTGTTTTTGAAGCGGTCTCTTTTTTTATTAAAAAAAACAATTTATAAAGCGGAAACAATATAATTTTAGCGGAAATAATGAATGTTATTAAAAAAACCATCCAGTTGTCCGATGGAAGGACAATAGAGATTGAGACGGGTAAACTGGCCAAGCAGGCCGACGGCTCAGTAGTAGTAAAAATGGGCAAGACCATGTTATTGGCTGCCGTTACATGTGCAAAAGAGGCCAAAGAAGATGTTGATTTTATGCCTCTTCAAGTTGAATATAAAGAAAAATATGCCGCAGCGGGCCGTTATCCGGGTGGTTTTATGAAAAGAGAGGGCAGACCCTCAGATTATGAGATTCTTGTAGCACGTCTTATCGACAGGGCACTTCGTCCCCTATTCCCGGAAAAATTCCATGCAGAAGTTTATGTGACAGTTAACCTTATCTCGGCTGACGGAGTTGATATGCCAGACGCACTTGCAGGACTTGCGGCTTCAGCCGCCCTCGCAGTAAGTGACATACCCTTCGATGGCCCCATCTCAGAAGTGCGTGTTGCACGTATAGATGGCCAATTCTGTATTAACCCTACGTTCGAGCAGCTAAATAATGCTGATATGGACATAATGGTAGCCGCCACTTATGAAAACATAATGATGGTGGAAGGTGAAATGAAAGAGGTTAGCGAGGCAGATATGCTTGAAGCTATCAAATTTGCACATACAGAGATTAAAAAGCATTGCTTAGTACAGAAGGAACTGGAGAAAGAGGTAGGCAAAGAGATCAAACGCGAATTTTGCCACGAGACAGATGACGAAGCAGTTGAAAAGGCTGCATGGGAATATTGTTATGACAGATGTTACGCAATCGCAAAGAGCGGTAGCGACAAACATACTCGTACCGACCAATTTGAAGCTCTTCACCAGGAATTTCTTGAGACTCTCCCCGAAGAGGAGAGAGAAGAGAAAGCCATCATGGTAGCAAGGTATTTCAACGCAATCGAGAAGAAGGCAATGCGCCGTATGATCCTCGACGAAGGTATCCGTCTCGACGGCCGTAAGACCACTGATGTTCGCACCATATGGTGCGAAGTGGATTATCTCCCCGGTGCTCATGGCTCAGCCATTTTCACTAGAGGTGAGACCCAGTCGCTTACTACGGTTACTCTTGGCACTAAGGATGATATGAAGGAAAGAGACGAGGTACTTACTCAGGGCACCGACCAGTTTGTGCTTCACTACAATTTTCCTCCTTTCTCTACCGGCGAAGCAAAAGCATCCCGCGGTGTGAGCCGCAGAGAGGTGGGCCACGGTAATCTCGCTTTTAGGGCACTTAAAGAGGTTGTACCGGTAGGAGAGGATAATCCCTATGCAGTGCGCATAGTATCCGATATTCTCGAATCCAACGGCTCCTCTTCAATGGCCACTGTATGTGCGGGTTCCCTCGCTCTTATGGATTGCGGTGTGAAAATTTCTAAGCCGGTTTCAGGTATCGCTATGGGCCTGATTTCAGATGCTGATTCGGGCAAATATGCTATTCTTTCAGACATTCTCGGAGACGAGGACCATCTGGGAGATATGGATTTCAAGGTAGCCGGAACGAAAGACGGTATTACAGCCACTCAAATGGACATCAAGGTAGATGGTCTCTCATATGAGGTGCTGGAAAAGGCACTTGAGCAGGCACGTCAAGGTCGTGCTCATATTTTGAGCGAAATGCTCAAAACCATCTCTGAGCCTCGTGCAGAGTACAAACCTCACGTACCACGCATTATTCAGATTGTGGTTCCAGGCGAGTTTATAGGTGCAATTATAGGCAAGGGTGGAGAGGTTATTCAGGATATTCAGAAGCAAACCGATACCAGTATCACCATTACCGAGGCCAAGGACGACCAGGGTGAGCCTATCGGCATGGTTGACATTTTCGGAGTTGATAAGGAGAAGATGGATGCTGCACTGGCACGTATAAAAGCTATTGTCACGGTACCCGAAGTTGGTCAAGTCTATAAAGGTAAAGTAGTATCTATAGTAGAGTTCGGTGCATTTATTGAAATTCTCCCCGGCAAAGATGGTCTGCTCCACATTTCAGAGATGGACTGGGGTAAGACTGAAAAGGTGGAGGATCTCTTCCAACTAGGTGACGAGGTTGAGGTCAAACTTATTGAGATCGATCCCAAGACCAATAAACTGCGTCTTTCACGCAAGGCCCTTCTGGAGAAGCCTGAAGGTTATATAGAGCCTAAACGCAGGCCTCGTCCTTCAGGTCCCCGTCCTTACGGCGGTCACAGCGGTGGTAGTGGGGAGCGCGGTGAGCGTGGCGATCGAAAAGGAGGATTTCGCAAAGATTTCAACAAAGGAAAGAAATAGTAAAAACGGCCCTCGGGCCGTTTTTTAGTTCCGATAATACTACTCACTCCATACTACATACTTTT
Source organism: Bacteroidales bacterium (assembly GCA_012728975.1). Taxonomy (GTDB): domain Bacteria; phylum Bacteroidota; class Bacteroidia; order Bacteroidales; family UBA932; genus Cacconaster. The sequence goes on along the minus strand of JAAYDZ010000030.1, from coordinate 32,819 downwards.
TTCCTATCTTTGTCCGATGAAAGCGTATGAAGAGGTTATCGCTGATATTATTGTTTGTTATGATAAATTTATTTGGTACTGCCGCAGATGATAGAGGCGCTTTGAACTATTTTTCTTATAGGGTTGTCGGTGGAATGAGACAGTTTTCCGGTTTTTCATACCAGGTTTCCCGTATGGATGATGGCAGGATTGAAATTCTCATAAACGAGGATTTTCCCGACCAAAAAAGGATCATAACTTCCGATGAGACTGTGTTCAGCGAACTTCAGGCAATTATTGATGAGCATAATATGACCTCCTACAAAGGGAGGTATGAACCTCCAATCAGGGTCTTGGATGCAGATTCTTGGTATTTTGATTTAAAATACGAATATGGATTTACTGTCCGTGCCAGTGGTGTTTTGAAGTATCCGCGTGGTGGTGCCGCTGCTTTTGAAGCTTTGAAAAAGTATTTTGAGAAGTGGGAAAAGATGCCGGGTGAAGAAGATAGCATTATTTCACCTGAATGTAACTACGATACAGTTGATGATGGTTGCACCAGTGATGCAGTAGAAGATAAGTGCATTTGCGATACATTGGAGGAAGATCAGGGGAGTTACAATGTCATTAGTTCTGACGTTGTTGAAATAATGAATCCTGTCAATGGGAGTAAAATGACAAGGTTCAGGTTTAATTGGTTGCCCGACAATATCAACCATATTTGCTACTATGTTGATGCTACAACGGAGGATCCCACTATATACTTCAGCAAGGGTAATAGGGAGGGGCACTCTTTCGCTTTTGGTCTCGAAAATATGGAGAGACTCAGGAGCTTTGTCTCCTCCATGAAAGTAGACAACACTTATGAGGATGCTACAACGAAAGAGGGTACGGGTAACTGGTACCTTACCATCAACTTCGATTCGGGTGATATTCTCGGCATCAATGGCAGGATCACCAATCCCCGTACTGAAGAAGAAAAAAGTATCTGTGATCCGATTCACAATTTTTTCAAACCAATAATTGAAAAAATGGAAAAGCAGATGGAGGAGAGGGAGGCTCTTCTTAAAGAGGCTGTTTCAAACGATGATGTTCAGGATGATTCAGGTAGGAAAGAGGAACAAAGTTTAAAGTCCGCTGCCCGTAGGTGGTGGCAATTCTGGAAATGATCTTTGAAACCCTAAATTTGCTTCTCGGGGACAACACAATATATTCTTGTGATTGGAATAAAACAACGGGGCTGGTTGTCAACCCCGTTGTTGTTAGTGTAGGCTCCAAAGAGACCTTTCAATAAGAAAGCCTATTTTGCAAGAGCCGATAGTTCTTCACAAAGGTCGTCAAGACCTTTAATGAGGTCATGACCTATTGTCTTATAATGTGCTTTAATTGCCTTTTTGCTGCTTTTATCGGGATGATTCACCCTGTAAAAAAGGCCGTCAGCGAGATCGCTGGCCTTCTCTATGAGTTCTTCTACCTTTGTAAGGTCCTTGTCAGGATGTAGCATAGCAAAAAGCAGACAATCTTCAACAAAATCTCCGATAAGAAACTCTATGTCCTTCTTGATTACTCTCAAATTCATATCTATATTCCTTTTTAATTTGGCCGCAAAGGTAATATTAATATTTTTTTCTACAAAGAGATGATGCCGGGCTTCTTGGTAAGACCCAGACCGGGTTTATCCTCCAGGGTGATACGTCCGTCCACCAGCTTCATTCCGTCGAAGCAGTCATTTGCGATGAGGTAATTGCCGTCAAGGTCTGCCCATTGCACCTTCGGTGAGATCTGAGCTGCCGCTGAAATGGCCACGGAGGTCTCGGTCATGCATCCTACCATAATTTTCATATGGAGAGCGTTTGCCAGCGAAACCATTTCTCTTGCTTCGCGCATACCGGTACACTTCATTAGTTTAATGTTAATGCCATGGTACGCGCCCTTTAGGTTGGGAATATCAGTTAAACGCTGGCAAGCTTCGTCAGCAATGATGGGCAGAGGGCTGCGCTCAGTTAGCCAGGCTGTCTCTTCAATCAATAGTTTGGGCATCGGTTGCTCAATCATATTGACATTTCTCTCAGCAAGCCAGTTAACCATATCCAGTGCATAGTGTTTATCTTTCCATCCCTGGTTTGCGTCAATGCAGATAACGGTGTCGGTCCTGGCCCGGATAAGGTTGATCATTCTCTTGTCCTCTTTCTCCGTCATTCCAAGCTTGACTTTTAGTATTTTTGTCCAGGAAGCCTCCTCTATTTTTTCATTTACCACATCGTCGCTGGCATCATAGCCGATGGTGTAACAGGTGTGTGGAGCATCAGCGGGGTTGAATCCCCAGATTTTCCACCATGGCTGCCCCATAATATTGCCTACCAGGTCGTGCAGGGCAATATCTACTGCTGCTTTTGCTGCGGTATTGTTGGTGGCCAGTTTGTCCACTTCTACCATTATATCTTCGATGCGGAACGGATTGTCAAACTTAGGTAGTACTGTTTCGGCCACTTTCTTGAGGAATTCATGCACAGAGGCCTGTGTCTCGCCCAGGTAAGGAGGCATTGCTGCCTCACCGTATCCGGCGTATCCGTTCCAGGTGATGCGGCTGATCACTATGGGCGTTGTTGTCCGGGATGATCCGGAAATGGTGAAAGTATATTTCATTTTGCCCATGAAGTTCTCCCACTGGAGATCGAGCTTATTTGTGGCAACCTTGCTTCTTTTGGCTGCGTTTGCAGCGAAAAGATCTCTTGGATGCCAAAGTGCAGCTGCAGCGGTCATCAATCCGGCAGCCTTCAAAAATTGTCTTCTGTCGCTCATTGTTGTATCTTTTTCGTTGTTATATGCATTAGAAATACCAGGGGTGTTTCGCTATTGATACCAGACCGGGGACCTCGTCTGCCTTATTTATAATGCGCCTTGCACGCACCAGAGTTCCGTCATAGAAATCTTCCGCATCAGGCATAAGGGAGTTGGTGTGGACGTTGGTGGCTGCATGGATGAATCTGCCCTCTCCCAGATATATTCCAACATGTGTAATCCTTTCACTCCTCTCTTCGGTGGCTTTACGGCCAAAGAAGAGTAAGTCACCTGGCTGTAGGTCACCGGGGAACTCTTCGACATTAACATCATCACCAACTTTTGCCTGCTGACTGGCATCTCTACGGGTAATCACTCCGTTGAGGAAAAGAACTGTCTTGACAAATCCGCTGCAGTCCATAGCCTTGATGGAGGTGCCGGCCCAGAGGTAAGGGAAGCCCATGAAAGCCTCGCCTGTGGCAATAATATTTTCTGCTGTGGCGTTACGTGAGGCAATCCAGTTGTTGAAAGGTACTGCATCCTTTTTTGGAATAAATGCAATCTTACCATTGGGAATCTTTACCTTAAAATAGCTCCCTTGCTCTCCGACTTTCTCTACTATATTGCCCCATACTCCGTCACTTACAACCGGTGATGTGAGATCTGCCCTTTCTCGGAAGAGAGTATAGTAAGTGGTTATGATCAGACGGTCGGATGCCTTCCAGGTGTTGAGTTCCTGCTCGTCCATTCTCTGAACGCTGCCGACTGTAACCCAGGCGTGATAACCTTCGGGAGTGACGATCCTATACCAGTAACTGCGTTTTTCAAGCACTTGTACCGGTGTGCCCATCAGTAACTGAGTGGCCATTTCAGAGGAGTAGTTTGCATCATATCTTACATTGGCTACCGAGTGTGATATAACTCCCCAGGTTTTGCCTTCAAAAGCTGGATCCGGAAGCACTATCATGCTGTCAAGCACATTGAGACCCTTCTCTGAGAGAGCTGCCAGCAGTGCATCCTTGGCCTCCTGCTCTGTAGTGGAGCCGTAGAGGATCTTCTGTCCCTCTACATCTTTGAGTATCGGTTCGTAACACTTATCCCTGCGATCAGGAGCGTACTGTTCTTTAATTTCATTTGAAATGGAATCAAACTGCTCTTTGAAGGAGTCTGCGGGGGATCCACAAGATTGGATCGTCATCAAGGCTGCGATAGCCGGAATCAGGAGTCGTTTCATTCTGTTTAAAAATATTTGGTTCAAAACTCAAAAATACTCTTTTTCTTATCTTTGTGCAATATTTGGTTGCAAAAATGCAGAAAAGATACAACTCTCTTGTCGGATACTATAAGAGCAAATATGGCAGCAGGCTGCAGAAAATTGTGATAGATGCGGGCTTTTCCTGTCCCAACCGCGACGGCTCTGTTTCCGTCGGAGGGTGCACTTATTGTGACAACAATGCTTTCCATCCCTCATACAGTACCCCGGATAAAAGCATTATGCAGCAGATGGAGGAAGGGATGGAGTTTCATCGGCGAAGATATCGAACAGCAAGCAGTTATATCGCCTACTTCCAACCATATTCCAATACATACGCACCGCTTGAACGTCTCAAGGAGCTCTATACCGAGGCACTTTCACATCCTGATGTGGTGGGGATAGCGGTAGGGACTCGTCCCGACTGTGTGGATGAGGATAAACTCGATTATCTTGCGGAACTCTCCAAAGAATACATAGTGATGGTGGAGTACGGTATCGAATCTTGCTATGATGCCACACTGGAACGCATCAACCGTGGCCATACATTTGAACAGGCTGCCCATGCCGTCAAGATGACTGCCGAGCGCGGACTTGACGTCTGTGCGCACTTTATTTTGGGACTTCCGGGTGAGGATCGTGAGATGATGCTCGAGAGTACGACAGTGATCAATTCGCTGCCACTCACCTCGCTTAAGTTTCACCAGTTGCAGATTATCAAAGGAACCCGCATGGAGCAGGAATTTGAGGCTCATCCGGAAGATCTCGTCACCTTTTCGTTAGACGAATACCTTGATTTTTTTGTAGATATACTTGAGCGTCTGCGGCCGGAAATCTGCATCGAAAGATTTGCAGGAGAAGTGCCTCCGAGATTTGTGAGGTTTACTCCCTGGGGTCTCATTCGCAACGTAGAGTTACTACGATTGCTCGAAAAAAGATTGGAAGAGCGCGATAGTTGGCAGGGCAAATTGCTCTGAAACGAACTTTTGCTATATTTGTAGTTTATAATTGAATAACTGTTAATAATTGCGATATGGAACAATTTTCCGACAAGATCATAATGGAAGGATTGGCGTACGATGATGTATTGTTGATCCCCGCTGAGTCCGGAGTGCTACCCAGGGAAGTTGATATAACTACTCATTTTTCGAGAGAGATACCGCTTCACATTCCTATAGTCTCTGCTGCTATGGATACGGTCACCGATGCAAATATGGCCATCGCTATAGCACGCGAAGGTGGTATCGGAGTTATCCATAAAAATATGTCTATCGAACAGCAGATGGAGCATGTGCGTAAGGTCAAACGTGCTGAGAATGCTATGATCTACGATCCCATCACTATCAAGCATAATGCTTTGGTGGGTGATGCACTCCAACTGATGGCGGAAAACCGAATTGGTGGTATTCCGGTGGTGGATGAGCAGAATTATCTTATCGGTATCGTAACCAACAGGGACCTTCGTTTTCAGGAGAACTACAAGACTCCGATATCCGAGGTGATGACCTCTGAAAATCTCATCACGGCGGGTCCGACAATTGATATTCCTCAGGCTACCGAGATGCTCAGCAAATACCGCATCGAAAAACTTCCCGTGGTGGATGAGAACAACCGCCTGGTAGGTCTGATTACATATCGCGATATAATGAAGATCAGAAAAAATCCTACCGCCAGCAAGGATTCTCGTGGACGTTTGCTCGCAGTGGCTGCTGTGGGTATCAACAGCCATAGTTTAGAAGATGTGGAGAAACTTGTCTCCGTGGATATTGACGCAGTGGTGCTCGATACGGCACATGGACACTCCCATTTTGTGCTGCAGACTATCAGAAAGATCCGAGAGGCATTTCCACATCTGCAGATAGTGGCCGGCAACATTGCTACTGCTGAGGCTGCTCTGGCTCTCAAGGATTGTGGAGTTGACGGAGTTAAGGTGGGTATCGGTCCCGGTTCCATCTGCACCACCCGCATTATTGCCGGTATTGGAGTACCTCAGTTCACAGCAGTGATGAATACTGCGCAGGCCCTTAAAGGAAGTGGTATTCCAATCATTGCTGACGGTGGCATCCGCTACTCAGGTGATATTGTTAAGGCACTTGCAGCCGGAGCCAACACCATTATGGCAGGATCGCTCTTTGCAGGAGTTGAGGAGTCTCCCGGAGAGGCAATCATTCTCAATGGCCGTAAATTTAAATCCTATCGTGGCATGGGCTCACTTGAAGCCATGCAGAGAGGTTCCAAGGATAGATATTTCCAGGATATGGAAGAAGATATCAAGAAGCTCGTACCCGAAGGAATTGTGGCCCAAGTGCCTTACAAGGGCACTTTGGCTGAGGTTGTCTATCAGTTGATCGGAGGTCTTAGAGCAGGTATGGGCTATTGTGGTGCAGCCAACCTCGAGGCTCTGCGCAAGGCAAAATTTGTCAAAATTACACATGCTGGAATGGTGGAGAGCCATCCTCACGATGTGACGATCACCCGCGAATCCCCTAACTACTCCAGATAGTCCACTATGCAGAAAATTCTCCTGACAATACTAACGATGCTGATGCTCTCCGGCTGTTCCTTTATCGAAAAGGGAGGCAGGGGTCTTCAGGACCGTAGAGTTGCGAGGATAGGGCAGGAGGTGCTCTATGAAAGCGATATAGTGCGTTTGATGCCGGAGGGCGTTTCATCCGCAGACAGCGCAGCTATGATCAGCCGCTATATCAACACCTGGGCTCTTGGTCGCCTGATGTTGCGAAAAGCTGAGGAGCAGCTCTCCAAGGCTGAACGTGATGTGACCGCCGAAGTAGAGGAGTTTCGCAGCGCTCTGCTGGGTTTTAGATTTGAAAAGCGATGGGTTGAGGAGAGACTTGATACAACCGTGACTCTGGAAGAAGCACGGTTATACTATGAGGAACATCCCTCTAGCAGCATTTTCCCCTATCCACTGGTGAAAGCACGAGTCATCAGAATTTCTACAAGTTCGCCCTACTATGAAACAGTTAAAGGGGCATATACTGTTACTTCGGAGCAGGATGTGGCAGAACTTAGAGAGTTGTGTTATTCCTCTGCTGAGCGTTATACCGATTTTGGAGGGGATTGGGTACCCCTTTCTCAACTTGCTAAAGAGCTTGGCACCGATATCGAAACCTGTACCAGGGAGGTTCTTCCTAAAAAAAGTTGTGAGATGAAGTTTAACGACTCCAATTATCTTATTTTCATAGAGGAAAAGGTGGATGCGGGTGAAGTTTCACCCTTTGAATACAATGTGGCGAGGATACGCGAAACAATTCTTGGCAAAAGGAAACAGGAACTTTTGACAAAATTGGAACAAGACTTGCTTGAAGATGCTCATATCAACGGAACGCTAAAAATTTATTGAAAAATATGAAAAAAATCTTTGTCGCTACTGCGCTCTTTTTCATCATCTCACTTTTCGGAACAGAGATTTCCGCACAGCGGTATCAGGAAGGATTGATAGACAAGACAATTGTGCTTATAGGCAATGATATGATAATGCTCTCGGATCTTGAAAATGAAGTGCAGATGATGAGTGCAAGAGGCTTCACGGCTGATCGCAACGCCCGTTGCCAGATACTTGAGGAGATGCTTGTTTCCAAACTTTTCCTCAATCAGGCGAGAATCGACTCCCTTGAGATCAACGATGCGAATGTCGAGAGTGCACTTTCCCAGCGCATTGATGAAGTTATGACCCAGCTCGGTGGTGAAAAACAGATGGAAGAGTACTTCCAAAAACCTCTCTATAAGCTTCGTCAGGAGTGGAAAGAGATGATTACCGAACAGTCGCTCATGCAGGATATGCAGCGCAAAGTGGCAAGCAATATTCCTAACCTGACACCTTCCGACATAGAAAAATACTGCAAAGAGACTCCTGAAGAGGATTTACCCATTGTATCCACACAGTACCGTATCCGTCAGATAGTGCTTTATCCGGATAAAGAGGCTGCTGAACTTGAAGTAAAAGAGAGACTTCTTGAACTCAGGGAGAGAATTGTAGGAGGAGAGAAATTCTCCACGCTTGCACGGATTTACTCGCAAGATCCCGGCAGTTATGCAAAAGGAGGCGAACTGGGAATGGCCTCCAGATCTATATTTTGGCCTGCTTTTTCCGATGCAGCGATGTCACTCAAGGTGGGACAGGTATCCCAGATTGTGGAAACTCCTGATGGATTTCATCTTATCGAACTCATCGCCAGGGAAGGTGATATGTTCAATGCTCGCCATATCCTGCTTAAGCCACATTATACTACAGAGGATAGAGTCAACGCATTTAACCGTTTAGATACTATAAGAACCAGGATCCTCGGAGACTCAATTTCGTTTTTCAATGCAGCAAGATATCTTTCTGAAGACCGTAAAACTGCCACTAATGGTGGCCTGCTCGCAGACGAATATACAGGATCCTCATATTTTGAGAAAGACCAACTCAAGCCTGCCGACTATAATGTTCTCAAGGATATGCAGGAAGGCGATATTTCAGAGCCTTTCGAGTCTCTTGACAACGAGGGTCGCAGCGGCAACACTGTTTACAAAATCATTATGCTCGAAAAGATTATTCCTTCACATGTGGCAAATTACAAGACAGACTTCAATGTACTGCTTGAGGATGCCAATAGGAAGAATTCCAATGCGGCTATAGACCAATTTATTTCGGAAAAGCAAAAGAGCACCTATATAGTGATAGACCCTCTCTTCAAGGAGTGTAATTTTATTAGGGAAGGTTGGGTTAAGTAGTCTATGAATTTTATTAGAAAAGCGCTTTATATTGCAGTAATTGTGCTTTTTGCGCTGCCTCTTGCAGCGCAGGGCAATCTCTCGGAAGAGGATGTTTTTCGTCTGGTGGATGCAGCCTCTGCCCAACAGTTCGAAGATTTTGGAATGAATTTCCGCAGGGTACTGGGAAATCCGGCCCGTTTTCTTCACAATAACACCTTTTTACTATGTGATTCTGCAATCTGGAATGTCAGCGCAAAATTTGTTGAAGCTTTTGGAAATGTGAGGATAGTACAGGACGGCACGATGCTTTCCAGCGAGTCTGCTATGTATCACATTGAACAGAATATGGTGCGTTTCAATGGTCCCCTTGTGGAACTTGTAGACAAGGAGGGTAACACTCTTCGTTCTGACCGAATGGCTTATAATACCAAAGACAGTGTCGCCACTTATGAAACCGGCGGTGCGATGAAAAACAGGGAGGGGTCGGTCATAGAGAGCCGTAGAGGCACATATGACTCCAAGATCAAAACATTTACATTTGACGGGGAGGTGGAGCTCTATACTGACACAATTTTTATGAAATCTACAACGATGCGCTATCTGACAGATGAGGAGAAGATGTATTTTGGTCCCGCTACCTACACTTGGAGGGGGGATGGTTTCATAAAGTCTGATGCGGGCTGGTATGATAATGCCGGAGGTATTATTCATTTTGCATTGGACGTCTACATGAATAACGATGATTATGAGGCGTGGTGTGATGAAGTCTATTACCATAGGGAAACCGGTCGCACGGAGATGTATAATAATATACAGATTCTGAACGAAAAGGATTATATGACCCTTTTGGGCAATAAATTGATTTATACCAGTGATACGGTTGCTACTGTTACCGACCGTCCCGCTATTGCCTATTACGGTGAGAATGAAAATCATATTGTAGATAGTTTGTTCTTTGGTGCCGACACTCTTCATCTATACACGGTGAAGCGCAACTATATTCCGCAGGAGACAATAGATGAGGCGGAGGCCAGAAAAAAGAACATTCTCTTTGACGCATTGACTGAACTTCGCAACAAACAGGCAGCAGAGCGCGCCAAGGCAGCAGAAAAAAAGATGCGTGAAATGGGAAAACTTCCGCCGGATATTCCCCAGAAAGACTCTTCTGCTGTTTCTCCTATACTTGACTCACTCGGACAATCCGCTCAAGACTCCCTGGCGCTTCAAGAGAAGAATACAGCCGCAATGCGTGTTAGGGATACGATTTCCTCTCGAAAGTCACTAAAGGATATTGATCAGGAGAACACCCTTGTCAATATACCTAAACCGCCCTTAGGACTTCAAGATAGCATTGTCTCTCATACACAACAGCCACCTTCTGTACTCCCTGATAGCACTATGACTCATATGGAGGAACCGTTGTCCGGACTTCCGGACAGCACCGCGCTTAAACATATTATAGCATACCATAATGTAAGGGTTTGGAGATCTGATTTGCAGATGCGCTGTGACTCGCTTTTCTTTTCGGAAATTGACTCAATAGCACAATTGTTCGGCAGACCGATACTTTGGAACAAGGTCAAAAACCAGCTTACATCTGATGAAATGCAGCTGATGTTAAAGGATGGTAACCTTTATAGGGGCAGTATGCTCGATAATGCGATGATTACTACGCAGGAAGACACGCTCTACTATAACCAGATCAAAAGTGCCGAGATGATGGGCTTCTTCAGAGAAAACCAACTTTATAGATATGATGCTCTCGGAAGTGTATACGCCATCTTCTATGTGGTGGAAGAGCAGACCATCACTACAGTCAATGTTAAGGAGGCGGAATCGATGACGGCAGTAATCAAGGATGGCAATGCCGAACGTTTGATCTATCTTACACAGATTAAGAGTGATGCCTACCCCGTTGGTGATCTTGAAATAGAAAAGCAGCGTCTCAAAGGGTTTGAATGGAGAGGTGAGGAGCGGCCTGTAGACCGCTTCGATATCACTTCACAGCCGATATTTGTATCCCAAAGGGATAGATATATTCATATCACAAGACCAAATTATAGATATTCCAACAGGTATTATGACGGCCATATGAGAAAGGTTGTCACAGATATCAATACCCGTGCTGAGCGAGAGAGACAGCGCGAACTTGACCTTGCCAGAGAAGAGGCCCGCAGGGAACTTGACTCTCTCAACGCCGAGGCTCTGTTTCGCGATTCCCTACTGCGTGATTCTTTGTTGCCTGACACTTTCTTACGTGATACGCTCCTTCTTAAGCATTCCTTGCGCGATACTCTACTCAATACTCTTCAACCTGATATTACCTTGATTCGCGAAATATCTCAGGATGTTTCAGAAGTAGTAGTTATGGTGGCAGATAGCGCACAGGCAGTAATCCCTGTCAGAAAGGAAGAAGAACAGCAAGTAGAGGAGGAGAAAACGCCCTCTCTATTACTTGATACTCTCGATATTCAGAACTCAGAACTGGGAACTCCACTCATCGACACTACTAAATACTCGGACCTCAGAACTCAATACTCAGATAAAGCTGCCGCCCGTGCTGAACGCAAGGCTCTTCGTAAGGCACGGTGGAAAGAACGCATCGAGCAGTGGAAGTTACGTCGTCAGGAACGTCGTGAAGCGGCTGAACTTCGGCGGGCTCTCCGTCGGGCTAAAGTAAAAAAATAATATTGATGAGTTGATAACAATACAGGGTGACCGATTGGCCACCCTGTATTGTTAAATAGTGCTGCAAAGATTAGTCTTTGTAGCCTGGATTCTGCTGGAGTTCGGGATAGAGGAGTCTCTCGGTATGTGATATCGGGAGAACAATTTTCTCGTAGTCCCAACTGAAGGATTGCTTGTAACCGCTGCCTATAGCATATTCGTGAGGGTCGCTGGGATCTCTGGTGATGGTGCCGCCACGACGCATAACATCAAAGAAACGGTGGCCTTCTCCAATGAACTCTTTCTGACGCTCTAGCTGAATAAGGTCGAGAGTTGCGGTAACATTGGAAGCTGTAGGATCAGCCCTCTTGCGTATTTTGTTGAGGTAGGTGTTTGCATCTGTCGCCTTGTTTGTCTCCAAAGCGGCTTCAGCTGCGATTAGATAAGCCTCAGTAATACGCATCACACGGGGGTTGTTACGACGGAATGTGTAAACTCTGTCCTTGTTGCCTATAAATTTCCTGAGCCAGTAATCACCGCTCTGACGTGCTCCCGTTACAGGATCGTCATAAGCAATCATTTGACCACGTATGTCGTTGGGTGTATCCTTAAAGAGATTTCTCCATTTACGTGTAGGAATTACCGAGCCACCTGCATTCTTGTCATCAAACCACATGTTGTGATAGATTGTGTAGAAACCGCCGTCCGGGTCAATATCGCTATCTACAGTCACGAGAAGCTCGAGTACGCTCTCATCATGGCCTTCCCTTCCCCAGTAGTCGAGATATTCTTCGTAGGTGGCAAGCCTGTAAGGAGAACTATTGATAACTTCGGTAGCACAGGTGTATGCATTGGCATATTCACCTTTGTAGAGGTGTACTCTGGCCTGAAGGAGTCTTGCTGCCCAGTAGTTGAAGTGACCTGTGTTTTTCTGCTTGGAGAGAAGTCCTACTGCAGTTTCGAGATCTTTTTGCACCAAAGCATAGGTCTCAGCGACTGTCTTTCTGGGGATCTTTGCTTCTGAAGGGGATGCCACAGTTTCAAGGATAACTGCACCTAGAGATGCACCTTTATCCTTGAGGTAGGGGTATCCGTAGAGTCTGGCAAGGTCAAAATAACAGAGAGCCCTTATCGCATGAGCCTGTCCGAGATAGTCATTTCTCTGTGCAATCTGGGCGGCACCTGATGCAGGGAGAGTCTCGATGTTCTCGATAATGGAGTTGGCTCTCATAATGACATTGTAGTAGTTGTTCCAGAAACCGAAATAGGTGTTGGCCTCTGAATCATAATCAAGACAGTAGAAAATATTGCCTGTGCCGCTAACCTGTCTGGGATAGATATTGTCAGCTCTCATATCACCCATGTATGCCCACCAGGAGCCATACATAGTGTAGTATTTTAATGGTGTATAAAGACCGTTAACAACAACCCCTGCGTCATAGAGCGTTGCCATAGCAGTCTCAGATACGACGGAGTCGGTAGGCATTCTGTCGAGGAAGCCTTCGCAAGAAGAGAGCCCTAACACCATACCGGCCGCAATTACTATGCTAAAAATAAATTTTTTCATTTGTACATATATTAATTTAGGGTTGATTTTCATAATCAGAAGCTTACTTCGAGACCGAATGAAACAGACCTCAGAGCAGGCATACCATAACGGTAGCGACCATTTACTGTAACCTCAGGATCGATATCTGTGTTGGCGAATGTAATCAGGTTGGTACCAGACACATATACGCGTGCATTTACCATATTGATCTTGTTGAGGAGAGTACGGGGAATGTTGTAAGAGAGGGTCAGGTCTTTTAGCCTGAGGAAGTCAGCTTTACTAATATATCTGCTTGAGTAGTAGTAACCACCCTGGTTGTTACCAACGATACGGAGAGGTTGTGTTCCGTTAGGATTGGAGGGTGACCAGGTGTCAACCTGATGCGCAGCGATATTTCGGTGGAAGGTGTAATAACCGTCGTTACTGATCTGCTCGATTGCCTCATTCCAAACATATGCCCCATATCTGTAAGCCCATGACATTGAGAGTGAGAGGTCTTTCCATCTAACGCTGGCATTGAATCCTCCGAATCCTTTCGGAATAGCGGTCATACCGTCAAGAATCATAGAACTTGCATTATTTCGGTTGGTGGGATAATAGTTATAGCTATCGTAAGGCATTGTGCCGCCCTTCTCGATCTTCGTGCCGTCCTTGAGAACTACGGTCTGGTCAACAGTTGCGCCTTTCTCATAGAAGGTACCCTCTGCATACATCGGGTAACCGGCTGTCAGACGAGAGTTGCCCATGTGGTTATCTTCAGGACAAACTCCGAGATAGTTCCTTGTGTAGAACTGGTAGAAGTTGTAACCCTCTTTCCAAATGTGTGGGGTACTAACTATAGTCTCTCCCTCCTTGGAGAGTGAGAGGATTTCGTTGTGAAGATAAGACCAGTTAGCGCCTACCGACACATCCCAATCCTGGGTCCTGAGGATGTCAACATTCAAAGAAATCTCCCAACCTCTGTTGACCATTGATCCGATATTGGTCAGAGTGCTTGAAAAACCGGTGGTTGTAGGCACTGACGCATCGAGGAGAAGGTCGGTGGTGAGTTTGTTATAATACTCAGCGGTGAGGGTATATCTGTCGAAGATGGTGGCGTCGAGAGCAACGTTCCAGTTGGTGTTCTTTTCCCATGAGAGATCGGAGTTGGCCAGGTTTGCAGGGTAGCTTGCACCAAAGTCACCATAAGATGTGTAGGCATAGACAGCCATGTAGCCGTAGTAGTTTGAAGGAAGCGTACCCGAGGTGCCATAAGATGCGCGCAATTTGGCATCATTCAGCCAGTCTGCCTTGAGCCACTCTTCGTTGGAGAATCTCCACGATCCCGATATGGACCAGAAATTACCCCAGCGGGTTTCCTTGGAAAGCCTTGACGAACCGTCGCGGCGATATGTGCCAGTAAGGTAATATCTACCATCATAATCGTAGTTCACACTGCTCAAAGCTGAAAGCAGAGCATCAGCCTGAGAATATGAACGACCGTTGTCAAATCCGGTAGCAAGGATGGATTCTGTGGCACCCAGGTGTGAGAAATCAATCTTTGCAAGGCCGAGATAGAAGTATGTCTCCTGCTCTGCCTCCCATCCCACCATTGCACCCAAGTGATGTTTGCCCCAGGTTTTGTCAAAATTGACTGTGGTGGAGCTTACCAGGCGGCTGATATTACGGTTACGGTCAGAGATGAAACCTCCTACATCGGAATATGCATAGAAGTTGGGGTGACCATAGTACCATGCAAAGCGGTCTCTCTGGTTGATCCAGTCGTTACTGATAATGGTCTTAGCTTTTAACCAATCGGTAAATTTCACTTCAGCATATGCTTTGAGAAGCAGACGGTTCTGGTTGTAGTCGTTATACTCTTTACCCCATGAACCCAGCGGGTTCACTGTAGTCATTGAGGGGTTCCAGCACTCCAGATAGAGTGATCCGTCCTCTTTGTATGCATAAGGCCATCTTTCGCTGAGGGGGATCTTCCACATAAAGATAGGGTTAGCTTTGGTAACATAACCCTCCTGGTGACCCTGCTGATACTGCCATGAGTACTGGAGGTTACCACCAATTTTTAGCCATTTGCTTATCTGGCTTTCAGCGTTAATAGTAGTTGAGAGACGCTTGAGGTAAGAAACCACAACAACACCTTGCTGGTCGGTGTAGCCTACTGAGGCATAAATCTTGGATCTATCTGAACCGCCGGAGATGCTGTACTCATAGTTCTGAATGATACCGGTACGGAAGATTACATCCTCCCAATTCTTATAAATATACTTACTCTCATCTTTTGAAGGGTAGTTCTCTTCCACCTTTGCATTTACGTATGCATCAAGTGAACCGTAACTTGCCCATCTGGCAGGGTTGGCATTACCATAGTTGGTCCAGGCTTCCCTGTGCAATGTTTCGGTTTGCTCGTCTGTTGCAAGGGGTAAGTGATTGTAAGCAAAATAAGAGAAACCGGCGCTTGCCTTAAACGTCGAAGTGAGCTTGCCTGACTTACCTCTCTTCGTCGTGATGAGGATAACACCATTGGATGCACGTGAGCCGTAAAGTGAAGCTGCTGCCGCATCCTTGAGAATGGTGAAAGACTCAATGTCGCTCGGGTTCAAGAAGTTCATAACGCTTGCAGATGCGTTACCGGAAGACCAGTTACCGCTTGTCGCAGGGACTCCGTCGATAACGTACAAAGGTGCATTACCGGCATTAAATGAACCGTAGCCACGGATACGAATTTGTGAATCGGCACCGGGCTGGCCTGAAATTGATACGGCCTGAACTCCGGGAGCCTTACCGGCGAGAACCTGTTCGAAGCTTACGATAGGAGCATCTTTTACGCTCTCTTGACTGACAACTGTAGCGGAGCCGGAGTAGGATCCTTTCTTAACAGTACCGTAAGCAACGACCATAACTTCCTCCAGAGCTTCTGCGTCCGGTGTAAGGATCGCATTGACCACGCTACGTCCCTCTAGGGGAACCTCCAGGTCATTAAAGCCAATGGAAGAAAAGACAAGAGTCGCATTAGCCGGAACCCCATCAAGCATATAGGTTCCGTCATCAAGAGTGGCTATGCCCTTCATTGTGCCCTTAACGACAACACTCGCGAACGGAACGGGCGAGCCATCTTGAGATGAGGTTACTTTTCCTGTAACCCTAATCTGCGCGAACGCCACATTGCAAATCAGTGCGGACAGCGCAATTAACATCAATCTCTTCATAGATTTTTGGTTTTGTGTTTGGTTAATGAATGTTTATAAGTTAGGTTATACTTTGGCACAGATGCGAAAGTTTGTTTTCGTTATAACGCAAAAATAACTAAAAAAATCTAAAAAGAAAAGCCCTTTCCATAGCAATTTTTCAAAATGCTAAAAAAGCGACATTTACAGACTGAGTTATTTAACCGGCCGCCGGATCGAAAAAATATTTTGCCATTCTAAATTTTAATCCTTAACTTTATGACTTAAATACAGGAAAACCAGACGAACTTGGAATAAAATAAACCCTAATTATTTAATTATTAATACACAAAAAAACTATCTATGAAGAAAATCTTACTTCTAGCAATGGCGATACTTACAGTAAATGTCGCTTTTGCTCAAACAAGAATTACCGGTAAGGTAACTTCTTCTCAGGATGGTACACCAATTCCTTTTGCAAGCGTTATTGTAAAGGGTACTATGAACGGTGTTGCCACCTCTGACAATGGAGAGTATGTTTTGGACAATGTGCCTTCAAATGCTATTCTCGTTGTTTCTTCAATCGGTTTTGTGAATGCAGAAATCCCGGTGGGAGGCAGAACCAGAATCGATGTAGTCCTTAGTCCGGATGCCGAGGCCCTCGAAGAGGTGATGGTCGTGGCTTATGGTACGGCCAAAAAAGGCACATATACGGGTGCCGCTTCTGTTGTGAGACAAGAAGCCATCAAGGACATGCCCACGGTTTCATTTGAGCAGGCCCTAACCGGAAAGGTTGCAGGTATGCAGATCACCCAAACTTCGGGACAGGCGGGCTCAGCTTCAGCTATACGCATCCGCGGTATCGGCTCAATGAACGCCTCTAATGCTCCTCTTTATGTTATTGACGGCGTGCCCGTAGTTTCAGGTACTACCGGTCAAATGGGTGACTATCTCTACACCTCTAATAACGTGATGTCAACACTCAACCAGAGTGATATCGAATCCATTACCGTTCTTAAAGACGCTGCTGCATCAGCTCTTTACGGCTCGCGTGCTGCAAACGGTGTAATTCTTATCAATACCAAGAGAGGCAAGATCGGACGTCCGACAGTAACCTTCAAAGCATCCGTGGGTCTCACTCCCAGCTGGGCTACCGACAACTACGAAACTGCTTCTCCACAGGACAACGTGGATATGCTCTACCAGATTTTCTGGGACTATCGTATGCAACAGGGCAGAACTCAGGAATATGCAAGTTCATACTCTCTCGGCCAGCTCAACAGCAAATGGAACATGTTTGGTTATAAACTTACCAAACCCGATACTGAGCGTTATGGCAACATTACTATCGAACCCCTTACTGACGGACAGATAAAGCGTGTTGACGATCAGGGCAACCTCATCTTCTTTGACTGGGATGATGCCTATTTCCGCACTGCGGTATATCAGACTTATGATGTGAGTGTGAGCGGTGGTACCGAGAACAGTACATATTACACATCATTCTCCTACACGAAAGATCAGGGTCGTGTTTACGTAAACGAGTTTGACCGTCTCAGCGGTCGCGTTAACCTCAATCAGAAGGTAGGAAAGTATTTTGAACTGGCTACCAACATCAGTCTTTCACATACCGACATGAGCGGTTACAACGATACGAGAAGCACTACTGCCAACTACTTTATGCAGACACGCAACCTCTTGTGGCCCCTCTATTGGCCTGATGACTATAAGACAGGCGGGCCCTGGACTTCCCGTTACGCTTCACTTGCCCAGAACAACCTATACTATAATGATTTATGGGACAACTCATCAAAGACTTTGAAAATTGCAATCAGCGAGACAGCTACTGTTAAATTTACTGACTGGCTCAATTTCCGTACTGTGTTTTCATACGATGATACCAGGGTAAGAGATCATCTTTACTATAGTGCTCAGCACTTCAGTGGTTCTTCAGTAAATGGTTCGGTTCACGAGATGTTGACAGACTACACCAAGCTGGTTTCATCATCTACGCTTAACTTTGCAAAGGATTTTGGCAAACACAATGTTACAGCACTTGTGGGCTTTGAGGCTGAGCGCAACTGGACGGACTTTATGAGATCTAGCGGTAGTGACCTATCCACTAGTTCGCTCCATACTGTTTATACTGCAGGCACCAAGGATTCCAACGCATATGGCTGGGGCAATTCAATGATGTCCATCCTCTCACGTGCTGAATATAACTTCGACAACAGATACTATTTCTCCGCTTCATTCCGCCGCGACGGTTCTTCAAGACTTGGTGCTACTTCACGCTGGGGTAACTTCTGGTCAGTAGCCGGATCATGGCGCATCAGCAATGAGGCCTTTATGCAGGACCAGGATGTGATCAGTAACCTTCGTCTCAGGGCTTCATACGGTGTCAACGGTACACTTCCTTCAAGCAACTACGGATGGCGTTCTCTCGCCGCGTATGGTTATCCCTATATGACAAAGCCCGGTGGAGCACTTGCAAATGCTGCTGATGCAAACCTCTCCTGGGAGACCAGTTACACCATGAACTTTGCATTGGAGTTTGGTCTTTTTGAAAATAGACTGAACGCTGTTGTAGAGTACTTTAACCGTGACTCCAAAGACCTGCTTCAGGATGTTCCCATTTCTTATGTGACAGGTTTTGGCTCGACACTCAAGAATATCGGTTCAATCAACAACCACGGCTGGGAAATTGAAATTAGCGGTGATATCATCAGGAATTCCGATTTCAGATGGAGTGCAGGTCTCAATGCTTCATTCCTCAAATCAAAAGTAACCGAGCTTTATGGTGGTGAGGACATCATCTGGTACGATCCTACAGGAGGTGACTCACGTGCAAAATTCATCTATCGTGAAGGTGAGTCCACTCTCGCATTCTGGGGATATGAATGGGCCGGAGTTGAAAAGGCAACAGGTCTCAATATCTGGTATTCAAATAACGATAATGCTGACACGCAGCTTAACGGCCGCAATGTGGTTTACAACTTCTCCAACGCAAAAGAGATCATAATTGGAGATGCTACTCCTTTCGCATATGGCGGTATCAATACCGACCTGGAATGGAATGGTCTGACATTTGGCCTTAACTTTATCTACAAACTGGGTGGACATCTCTATGACGGTGCTTGGAAAGATATGGCCGATGACGGTTACTACTGGAACCGTATCCGTGGTCAGCTCTATTTTGAAAACATGTGGACTGACTACAATACTGATGGTACAGAGCCCAAGATTCTCGGTACTGATCCTACAGACTCAATGCAAAAGAGTACCCGTCACCTCCACGATGCGACATTCCTAAGACTCAAGAGCGTTAACTTGGGCTACAGACTCCCCAACAAATGGGTCAGTAAGGTTGGCTTGAGCAGTGCTCGTGTTTATTTCAACGGTGGTAACCTTCTTACCTTCTCTAAGTACAAGATTGCTGACCCTGAGGTCAACCATTATGGTACAAGAGGTTGGGAGACACCTATCGGAAAGACCTACACATTCGGTTTGGAAATCAGTTTCTAATGAAAAAAAATGTTTAAGAATATGAAAAAGATTAATATCATACTTTCATTGATCTGCGTCCTGGCGATTTCTTCCTGCGAAGGCTTTTTGGATGTGACCCCCACCAATCAGGCAGACTCAACCACCAGCATTACAAGTGCTGCTGACGCTCAGGTAATGATCAACGGTCTAATGCAAAAGATGACCTCTTCCAGCTATTATGGCCGCAACTTCGTACAATATGGTGATGCTAAGGGGGGTGATATCACCATCTATACTGCAGGTTTCGACGACAACATGTACTATTTCGCCCACAGGGCTGAAGGTGGTTCACAAATTGGTTTCTGGACTACCGGTTATAACTGTCTCCTGCAGGCAAACAACCTTGTAGTCAACCTCGAGAAACTCAAAGAAGAGGGTCTCACCGGTCTCGACAATTTGCTTGGACAAGCCCTTACTATTCGTGCTCTCATACATTTCGACCTTGTTCGTCTTTATGGCAAACCCTACAATATGGATGGTGGCGCGTCATACGGTGTTCCCGTTGTGACAGCTCCTGTTGATGCTACAGCTCAATTACAGCGCAACACTGTTAAAGAGGTGTATGACCAGGTGGTAGCTGACCTTACGAAGGCTGCTCCATTCCTTTCAAAGAGCAAATCAAACGGTTATCTCAATTACTATGGTAACCAGGCAATTCTCGGCAAGGTCTATATGTATATGGATAACTTCTCAGCAGCACTGACCTGTTTCAAGAATATCATTGACAGTAAGGCCTATACACTTTATACTCCTGCAAATTGGGTGGCTTCTTGGAAAACACAGTTCGGTAGCGAGTCCATCTTCGAGTTTGCAATGTATCCCAACGAGGGAGACCTCGGTGCCAGCTCACTCGG
This sequence comes from Bacteroidales bacterium, assembly GCA_012728975.1. Lineage (GTDB taxonomy): Bacteria > Bacteroidota > Bacteroidia > Bacteroidales > UBA932 > Cacconaster. Next base: position 12,308 of record JAAYDZ010000030.1, on the reverse strand, counting down.
AGTACGCTACAGTCGCAAGAACCACGCACACTCAAATGCATACGGTTACTTCATGGCCAGCACATATTGGAAAAACATCATGGGTGCAAATGATATCCGTTGGGGTATCATGACTTATGACCACATGAAGGACGAAGAGGAGCGTAGTAACTGGGATGACTGCTGTTATAAGTATCTTGGTGATTCTAACTTGGCCGGTGACGGTAAGAGCACCCATACTGCAGTCAACATAAAGGTTATCCGTCTTTCGGAGATCTATCTGCTTGCAGCTGAATGTGCTCTTAAGAGCGACAAAGGTGCTGCCGCAAATTATCTCAATGCTATTTCAAAGCGTGATCCCGACAGAGCTGAGTGGACAGCTTCAACTATAAATGAGGATGCTGTTTACAATGAGTACAGGAGAGAACTTCTCACAGAGGGTAAACTCTTCTTCGAGCAGATGCGCCAGAATAGGAAGGTAACATTTGAGGATGATGCATGGGGCTTCGGTACTACTTCACAGTATCGTGACAAGACCATTGACAGAACATTCTTCAGAGCTATCCTTCCCATAGGTATTGATGAGATTAACTCTAACCCTGATATCTATCAGAATCCCGGTTACTAATAGCCGTAATATGATCAGGGATGACTCCTGAATTAAAAAAGCCGGTTTTTTACCGGCTTTTTTTAATGAACGATAGATTATTCCGGAAAAAAGCTTAATATTGTAATTTGCGAACAGAAAACTAAAGCAAATCATAATATATGCATACCTTTTATATAGATGAGAAAATTCATTGTCTCTCGGATGTAAAGTCATTATTGGAGCCGGACTGTCGAATAGAGTTGGGCCACGAGGCTGTGGAACGCATAACAAGGTGTCGTGATTACCTTGACAAGAGGATGGAAAATCAGGTTGAGCCGATATATGGTATAACCACCGGTTTCGGATCCCTCTGTAATGTGGTAGTAGGTGCGGCAGATCTCTCGAAACTTCAGGAAAACCTCGTTATGTCGCATGCCTGCGGTACAGGTGATGAAGTGAAAGAAGATATTGTGCGGTTGATGCTGGCGTTAAAGATTAAATCCCTTTCATATGGCTATTCGGGAGTGAGACTTGAGACAGTTCAGCGCCTTGTGGATTTTTTCAACCACGGGGTAACGCCGGTAGTTTATAGTCAAGGCTCTCTTGGTGCCTCCGGTGATCTGGCGCCGCTGGCAAATATGTCTCTCCCATTGCTTGGAATGGGAGATTTTGATTATCGAGGGGAGAGATATTCCGGCGAAGAACTGGAAACAATTTTCGGCTGGCAGCCGCTAAAGCTCTCATCTAAAGAAGGATTGGCTTTGTTAAACGGCACCCAGTTTATGCTGGCACATGCACTTTGGGCGCTCTGTCACGCAAAGAGACTCTCTTCACTGGCCGACAAAATTGCCGCTCTTTCTATTGATGCTTTTGACGGCAGGATTGAGCCATTTACCCCGGGAGTACACGAGATTAGACCCCACTCGGGACAAATCACAACAGCGGAGATGATAAACATTTACTTGGAATGTAGCGAAATCATTGATCGTCCCAAGGAGCATGTTCAAGATCCCTATTCTTTCAGATGTGTACCCCAGGTACATGGAGCCACTAAAGATGCGCTATCTCATATAGAAGGAGTCTTTATCACTGAGCTTAATTCAGCCACCGATAATCCCACCATCCTTCCAGAGGAGGATTTGATAATCTCCGCGGGTAACTTCCATGGACAGCCACTTGCAATCAATCTCGACTTCCTGGCCATAGCGATGGCTGAATTGGGTAGCATCTCAGAGAGGAGAACCTACCAACTGATTTCCGGAAAAAGAGGACTTCCATCTTTTCTCATCGCGCACCCAGGCCTAAACTCGGGGTTTATGATACCTCATTACACCGCTGCATCCATCGTGAGTCAGAACAAACAACTTTGTACTCCCGCATCCGTAGATACCATAGACTCTTCGCAGGGTCAGGAGGATCACGTGAGCATGGGAGCTAATGCTGCTACCAAGTGTGTTAAGGTAATCCAAAATGTTGAATCCCTGCTGGCCATCGAACTGATGAATGCTGCTCAGGCGCTGGAGTTTCGTAGGCCGCTTCGCACCTCACCGATACTGGAGGAGTTCGTTGCCGAATACCGTGATGCCGTGCCATTCATTGACGAAGATGAGGTGATGTATCACCATATCAGACGCTCAATTCTCTTCTTGAGAAATCAGAAATAATTCCTGTTATGTCATCTCTGTTGATTGTAAATATTGGAAAGTTGGTACAGGTGAGGGAGCGGACACACTCTCCACTAAGAGGCGCACAGATGGATATCCTGCCGGTAATTGATAATGCTTTTTTGCTTTCCGAACAGGGGAAGATATCTGCTTTCGGCTCTATGTCGGAGCTTCCTCAGGATTTTCTTCGGAATGCTGTCAAAGTGATTGATGCTTCCGGGAGAATGGTGCTTCCGGCTTTTTGTGATTGCCATACCCATCTGGTTTATGCCGGCAGCAGAGAGATTGAGTTTATAGATAAGATTCGCGGCCTTTCCTATCAGGAGATTGCAGCTCGAGGTGGCGGAATCCTCAATTCTGCCCGTTTGTTGCATGAAACCTCTGAAGAGGAACTTTTCCGTCAGGCAATGGTGCGGGTGGAGGAGGTTATGCACTTCGGTACAGGTGCTATTGAGATCAAGAGCGGTTATGGCCTCACTACTGAAGATGAGCTTAAAATGCTTCGTGTCATACGGCGCATCGCCGAGGAATCTCCGCTTACGGTAAAAGCTACTTTTATGGGAGCGCACGCCTTCCCGGAGAGGTACCGTGATAATCACGAAGGATATGTCAGAGAGATAATAGAAGAGATGATACCTGCCGTAGCTGCTGAAGATCTTGCCGAATATATAGATGTGTTTTGCGAAGAGGGATTCTTCTCGATAGAGGAGAGTGACAGGATACTTGCAGCCGGCAGAAAGTTTGGCCTTAAGGCTACTGTACATGCCAACCAGATGAGCGTTTCAGGTGGTGTAGAGCTTGGAGTAAAATATGACGCCGCCTCGGTTTCTCACCTTGAGTTTGCAGGTGATGAGCAGCTTGAAGTCCTGGAGAAGTCAGAGACCATAGCCAATCTCTTGCCGGGAGCTACTTTTTTCCTCAATATGGAATATCCTGATGCCCGCAGAATGCTGAATTATGATATTCCGGTGGCACTTGCCACTAATTATAACCCGGGTTCCTGTCCCTGTGGAGATATGAAATTTATGATGGCTTTAGCATGTATGAAAATGAAGATGACTTCGGAAGAGGTAATCAATGCCGCCACACTCAATAGCGCATTTGCAATGGGGCTGGGAGAGACGCACGGCAGTGTCACCATCGGTAAAGCTGCTTCGCTGATAATCACCAGACCAATACCTTCGCTGGAATTCATCCCCTATGCTTTTTCCACCCCATTGGTGGAGAATCTGATACTTGACGGAAAGATTGTTATATAATAATAAATATAAAAAATACCATTATGAAGAGCTACAACACACCATTGGGCGAGTTGAAGATTGAACTCTTCGGCCACGCCGCAGTACATTTCACTATTAATGGCAAGAATTGGTATCTTGATCCATACTGCGATGTCTGCTCTTTTGAAGGCAAGGCTCCCGCAGACTTCATTCTGATCACACATGACCATTATGATCACTATGACGAGGAGGCCCTCGTGCATATTGTACAAGATCACACTATCCTGATTGTGCCTCCGGTGGTACCTAGAAAACATTATAACTACGAGGTGTTGGAGAATGGCGATAGCTGTACTCTGGATGGGGTTACAATCACAGCTGTACCAGCCTATAATATCAACAATCTAAATGATCAGGATCAGCCTTTCCATCCTGAAGGAGTCGGCAACGGATATATTCTGGATTTAGGCGGTTTTAAGATCTATTTTGCGGGTGATACAGAGTTTATTCCTTTTATGAAAACTCTGAAAGATATCGACATTGCATTTCTTCCCAAAAATCTTCCCTACACAATGCCGGATGCTGAGTTTGTAAGGGCGGCCAACACGATAAAACCCGCTGTTCTCTATCCTTACCACTATTTCGAGCTCAACCCTAAGGCACTGAGGGCAGAAATTGATCCTCAGATCAAGATGGTTATGAATGGACATGATTACTAACGAATAGATAATAATATTAAATACTTAGAATGACACGTAAAATCATAGAATGCGTCCCCAATTTCAGCGAAGGACGCGATATGCAGGTAATTGGCCAGATTACGGCCGAAATTGAGAAAATAGATGGAGTCAATCTCCTTGATGTGGACCCGGGCGCAGCTACAAATCGTACGGTAGTAACCTTTGTGGGCACTCCTGAAGCAGTTGTTGAGGCGGCTTTCCAGGCTATTAAGAAGGCAGGAGAGGTGATAGATATGCGTCATCACCACGGTGAACATCCCCGTATGGGTGCCACAGACGTATGCCCTCTCGTACCGATTGCAAATATTACTATGGAAGAGTGTGCCCAATTGGCACGTGATTTAGCAAAAAGAGTGGGTGAGGAGCTTGGAATTCCTGTATATTGCTATGAAAATGCGGCATTTCGTCCCGAAAGGCGCAACCTTGCCAATTGTCGCGCCGGCGAATATGAGGGCATTGCCGATAAATTTAAGGACCCTAATTGGAAACCTGATTTTGGTCCTACCGTATTCAATGATAGAGTAGCACACACCGGTTGTACGATGATTGGAGCGCGCAATATACTTGTGGCAATCAACTACAATCTCAACACTACCTCTACCCGTCGTGCAAATGCCATTGCTTTTGACGTGCGGGAAAAAGGAAGAAAAAAGCGTGAGGGCGACTCGATTACGGGTAAGGTGGTAAGAGATGAAAACGGCAAAGAGGTCTGGATCCCCGGTACTCTCAAGGGCTGTAAGGCAATTGGATGGTACATCGAAGAGTATGGTATAGCACAAGTATCGATGAATGTGACTGATATCTCGCTGACCCCGGTTCACGTGGCATTTGATGAAGTATGCAGGTCGGCACAAAGCCGCGGCATTCGTGTGACAGGATCCGAAATTGTGGGCCTTATACCTAAAAAGGTACTTATAGATGCTGGTAAGTATTATCTTAAAAAACAGAAACGTAGCCTTGGTGTTTCTGAGAATGAGATTATTAAGATTGCAGTAAAATCGATGGGTTTGGATGACCTTAAGCCTTTTAATCCTCGCGAAAAGGTGATAGAATACCTGATGGAAGATGCGGAGGCGGTGGGTGCTCCCCACAAATTGGTAAATATGACGTGCGCCGGTTTTGCATTCGAGACGGCTAGTGAATCTCCTGCTCCGGGCGGCGGTTCGGTTTCAGCCTATATGGGTGCTTTAGGTGCGGCGCTGGGTACAATGGTAGCCAATCTCTCTTCTCATAAGCCGGGTTGGGATGCCGATTGGGAGAGGTTTTCGATTTGGGCTGAGCGGGGTGAGCTGATTGTAGAGCAGATGCTCCATTTGGTGGATGAGGACACAAATTCATTCAACCGTATAATGGATGCGTTCGGCCTGCCTAAGGGCTCTGATGAAGAGAAAGCTGCCCGCGCTGCTGCTATCCAGGACGCTACTCTGTATGCTACTCAAGTACCTTTGGAAACAATGAAAACAGCATTTTCTGCCTTTGATCTTCTGGAGGCTATGGCCTCTGAAGGCAATCCCAACTCTGTGTCAGATGCAGGCGTGGGAGCTCTGGCCGTTTGGTCGGCAATACATGGTGCCTGGCTTAATGTCAAGATAAATGCTGCCGACTTAAAAGATCGCGCTGTGGCTGAAGCTCTCCTGGCAGAGGCTGCCTCAATTGCAGCCGATTCCGATATTCGTTGCGATCGCGTGATCGCCCTATGCGATGAGAAAATCTGATAGCACATTATTCTTACTTAACCTAATTATATAATGATGAAACCGAACGCCTCATTTGATGAGAATGAACTCAGATATCTGAAACTGTTATCTAAAAGTTTTCCGACAATAGCAGAAGCCTGCACGGAGATTATGAATCTCCAGGCAATACTCAATCTTCCTAAGGGCACGGAACACTTTTTGACTGATATTCACGGTGAATATGAGGCGTTCCGCCATGTTTTGAAGAATGCTTCAGGTTCTATAGAACGCAAGATTAACGATGAGTTCGGGGATACGTTGCGCGAGAGCGTGAAACGGGACTTATGCACCTTGATATGTTATCCGGAAGAAAGACTTGCGATTGTCAAATCAAGGGAGGACAATATTGACGAATGGTACTTGGTCACCCTTATACAGCTGGTGAAAATGTGCCAGAGAGTCTCTGTCAAGTACACACGTTCAAAGGTACGCAAGGCGTTACCTCCAAAGTATTCCTATATTATAGAGGAGTTGATGCACGAATCTCTCTCAGACCCCAATAAGCAGGCTTATCTCAATAATATCCTTTCCAACATTATCGAACTTGACAGGGCCGATGATTTCATAATCACTCTCTGTGATGTGATTCAGCGTTTGGTAATAGATTCTCTTCATATAGTGGGTGATATATATGACAGGGGTCCGGGGGCTCATATTGTAATGGAAACTTTGATGAATTATCACGATGTGGATATACAATGGGGCAATCACGACATCCTATGGATGGGTGCTGCGGTAGGTAATATCAGTTGCATAGCAAATGTAATACGTATCTGTTTGCGCTATGGTAATCTTAGAATCCTTGAAGACGGATATGGTATAAATCTGGTGCCGTTGGCGACATTTGCAATGGAAACTTATGGTAATGATCCTTGCGATGCTTTCCAGCCTCGTCTCAAGTTTGCAGATGATAAACATAGCAATAAGAGCACGCATCTGATTGCTCAGATGATGAAGGCCATTTCCATTATTCAGTTCAAATTGGAGGCGGCTATTATCAGGCGCCGACCTGAATTTGATATGGCTGATCGCAACCTTTTACACCTGGTCAATTATGAGAAGGGTACAGTCATGGTATACGGAAAAGAATATCCGATGCTTGACACCAATTTCCCTACTGTGGACCCGGCTGATCCTTATCGTCTTACCCCTGAAGAAGAGGAACTTGTGGGCAAATTACACCGCTCATTTGTTCATTGTGAGCGTCTACGCAGACACATTGAATTTCTGTTAAGTGACGGTAGTCTCTATCTGGTTCGCAATGGTAATTTGATGTTCCATGCCTCTATGCCTCTCAATGCTGACGGCAGTTTCAAAAGTGTGAAGATAGATGGAGTTACATATGCAGGAAAGGCTTTGATGGATAAAGTGGATAGTTTGATCAGAAAGGCTTATTTTGGAGAGCAGGGCACTCCGGAACATAGTTTTGCGGTGGATTATATGTGGTATATCTGGTGCGGTCCCGACTCGGTAGCATTTGACAAAGGAAAGATGACTACATTCGAACGCTGTTTCATTGCAGACAAAGAGCCTCACAAAGAGCCCAAAGGCCATTATTATATCCTTCGAGAGAATGAATCGGTCTGCGATATGATTTTGGACGAATTTGGTGTCAAGGGCGTCAATCGTCATATCATTAATGGTCATGTGCCGGTCAAGACCATTAAGGGCGAGTCACCAATCCGTGCAGGCGGCAAGATGTTGATTATTGACGGCGGTTTTTCGCGCGCATATCAGGGGGAGACCGGTATTGCGGGTTATACACTCATATTCAATTCACGGGGAATGCAACTGGTGCAGCATGAGCCTTTCACGTCAACTCGCCAGGCCATTGAACATGGTGTTGAAATCAAGGGGACACGACTTTTTGTTGATTTCAACAAAGAGAGAATGCTTGTCAATGATACTGACAATGGCGAAGAAATTCGCGGCCAGATTGCCGCTCTGCTCCGTTTGGTTGAGGCCTATCGTAACGGTCTCATCAAAGAGAGGTAGAGTAGTTCAAGTTAAATTGTAGGTTACTGTAAACAATTATATATAATAGTTTGCAACATTTTTTCCAGGTTTACGTCTTACTTAATAGTAGCAACTGTTTTTGACCTATGAACCAGCTATTCAAAAAGATGCTTTTTGCGACAATATTTCTGTCGCTCTCCTTCGCTAATTTTTTAGTTCAGGCGCAGAATCAGAATTTACCTCAGACAATTAAAGGCAGAGTGGTTGATGAAAACAATCTCCCTCTGGCTTACGCTAATGTAGTGCTTCTCAAAGCGGATTCCACTTATGTCAATGGTACAGTAACAGACACTTCCGGACTCTTCTCCCTTGATTTGACAAACGAATCGTACTTGCTCCGGATATCATTTGTCGGATACGACATAAAATGCGGCATTGTGGAGAGAGCTGATCTCGGTACTATACAGTTGCAACCCGGTTCTCAGATACTATGTGGGGCACTAACTAAGGGTCAACTCCCTAAAACAGAGCTCCGCAATGATGCTTTTGTTACTCCTATACAAGGCTGTGTGCTTTCCAAAGCCGGTTCGGCAAATGATGTACTACAGCGGCTTCCCGGAGTTATCCGCAAAAACGGCACTTTCGAAGTTTTTGGCAAAGGTACACCTTTGATTTACATCAACGGAAGTATGGTGCGTGATAACATCGAACTGGAACATCTCAATTCGGAAGAGATACTTGAGGCTGAGGTAATAACAAACCCGGGTGTCCGCTATGACGCCAATGTAAAAGCTGTAATCAGGATTAATACAATTAAGAAACAGGGCGACGGATTCAGCTTTGACTTCCGTTCAACTACTCTAATCCATCACAGCAAATTTGATTGGGTGGAGCAGATAAACCTTAACTATAGATACAACAATCTGGACATATTTGCATCTCTGGGATATAGTAAAACAGCGCCTGACTCTTTTTCTGATATAACTCAGAGCCTCCATTCAGAAAATCTGTTGGAATTGCAAAAGAAATTGACATATAGCAACAAAGTACGAACTATGACTCCCATCTTAGGATTCAACTATCAGGTTAATCCTAAACATTCCATCGGATTCCGCTACTATCCCTATGCGTTTTTGGGAGGCAGATCGACGCAGGATCTTCATATAAGAACCTACTTAGATGGGACCCTCGATGATAATGTCCAAATACCTGCAGATGGTAAGAGTTTCGCGGGTGTTACCCAGCGGGCAAATATTTACTACAACGGTACCATTGGAGAGCTCAATATTGACTTTAATGCCGATGTTCAAAGTGGAGGTGCGCTTGATAGCATAGTATTTAAGGAGCAGAGTGAAATGAAGGAGAGCCGTGATGTGCATACCATCAACGGTATGGCAAACAGACTTATGGCCTCTAAACTCGTGCTCACCTATCCGTTGCTCGGAGGAAATCTCTCTGCCGGAAGTGAGTACACCTGGACGGAATATGAGGAAGATTATCGCAACCCTGAAAAATTTGTGCCCACCATCGATAATATACTAAGCGAGCATAATGTTGCTGCTTTTGCGGAGTATAGCCGTCCGCTTCTCTTTGGTTCTTTTTCTGCCGGAGTGCGGTATGAGCATGTGGATTTCAGTTTCGAAGAAAATGGAAAGTACGATGAAGAGAGAAGCTGTAAGTACAACCATTTTTTCCCTTATGCATCGCTGAGTGCAGTTGCTGGGCCTGTTCAGTTGCAGTTGAGTTACACTGCTAAGGCCCGTCGCCCCCTCTATCACCAATTGACCAATATCTCCTCCTATTTGGGCAGGTACGGCATTTCCAAAGGAAATCCCATACTCAAACCACAAATAAGCCAAGACCTCTCTTTGTCTGCAGTTTGGAAATTCATGCAACTATCAGTTAACTACCAGGTTTTCAAGGATGCCATTATAAACGCAGCTACGGCTCAACCGAATTTGCCTAATATTATTGTGCTTCGTCCTATTAACTACGGTAAAAATTTTCCTATGATTAACGCAAGAGTATCGGCCACCCCAACCATTGGCGTTTGGACACCTCGTATTTCTCTTGGTGTTCATAAGCAGTGGCTTACGCTTAGCTATCTGGGAGAGGCTGTTGAATTGACAAAACCGGTTTTACTTCTTGCCTTGGGCAGCTCTTTCACTTTTCCCAAAGGTTTTATGCTCGATGTAGATTACAGTTTCCAGGGGAAGGGGCATATTTTAGCGTTTGAGATGGTCAGACCAATGCACCAACTTGATATATCTCTGCGCAAATCTTTCTTCAATGATGCTCTTGTAGTGGAACTAAGGGGTATAGATCTCTTTGCTCTCAGAGAGGAAAACACCCATCTCTTAAGCGGGGTGTATCAAATACTTGAGAGTAAGCGCCTCGATGCTAACGAACTTGTCATTACCATTCGTTACAACTTCAATAGCGCAAAGAGCAAATACAAAGGTACGGGTGCCGGTGAAAGAGAGAGGAACAGGTTATAAAGCCTTATGTTCCTACTTTTTCCTATCTTTGTCGCAGTTACTAAAACCTTATTAAGATGAAAGCATACGTTTTCCCCGGACAGGGAGCGCAATACCCCGGAATGGGGAAGGAGCTCTATAGCAGTTCCGACCGCGCAAAAGCTCTTTTTGAGCAGGCAAATGAAATACTGGGGTTTAGAATTACCGACATTATGTTTGAGGGTGATGCCGAGGCACTAAGGGCTACGAAAGTGACTCAGCCTGCGGTGTTCCTCCATTCGGTAGTGGCAGCACTTTGCAGCGACTTGCCGGCTCCCGATATGGTTGCAGGACACTCTCTGGGCGAGTTTTCAGCTCTTGTAGTATCAGGTGCCCTAAGTTTTGAAGATGGTTTACGACTGGTTTCTCTCAGGGCACAGGCAATGCAGAAAGCATGTGATCTGAATCCGGGTTCTATGGCTGCTATTATCGCTGCCGATCCGAAACTTTTGGAGCGTATCTGTAGAGAAACTTCAGGTGTAGTAGTTCCCGCTAACTATAACAATGAGCAACAGACTGTAATTTCAGGTGAGACTATAGCTGTAGAGAGTGCAGTTGCTGCTCTTAAGGAGGCCGGAATACGTAAATGTGTGATGCTTCAAGTGGGTGGAGCCTTCCACTCCCCGCTTATGGAGCCTGCCCGTGTAGAGCTGGCAGGAGCAATTGATAAAGCACACTTTTCTACACCCATTTGTCCAATTTATCAGAATGTAGATGCCTTGCCCAATACAGATCCCGACCGGATCAAATCCAATCTGCTTATGCAGCTCACATCTCCGGTGAGATGGGTGGATATAATGTTAAATATGGTGGCAGATGGTGCTACTCAATTCACCGAAATAGGCCCGGGTAATGTGCTTCAAGGGCTTATAAAAAAAACAGCCCCGGACGTGGAGCTGTTTTCAATCACCTGATTACCGTGGTGGCGGGATCTCTATTTGAGGTATTCAAATAGGGCTCTCACATCATCCATATTCTCAAAGTCCACTTTGTTTTCTTTGAGGTATGCTTCTATTTCGTTTTTCTTTGAGGGGAAACACCTCATAATGTACCTTTTTGTAGCATAACTAAATTTTCCGTTACGTCCCAGATAGGGAGTTACCCTGTAGGTGTAAGGGGTATTTACATGTTGGGCAAGCTCATATCTTTGTCCTTCAGTTGAAATAGAGCTGATGGTTGTTACTGATGTGGTTACGGCGGAGGTTCCAAAAGCGCCTTTTTTCTCCGACTCCAGGAATTTGACTCTCTTTACACATCCGAGAACTACGTCACCAGCCATGTCGAGCAGTTCCACAAATCCTTGGGGGGTCTGAACAAACGAGTGCCCTTTGACCGATACACGGTCAATGTTGTTCTGGTTGACAACCTCCTGTATCTCGCCATCAGGAGAGATAAAGAGAAGTTTCTGTGAGATGGTACTGATATTGAGTGGGGCATTGGCGGTTCGTCCATCTTTGAATACAACAATCCCTGCCGTGAAATCGGGTAGGGCATACTTGACGCTATCAAGCAAATACTGGGTCATGTCTTCGCCTTTTTTGTGCTGAATCATATCCTGGGCTTGGGTGCTCAGCGCGAAACAGGCGGTAAGAATAATCATCAATGTACGTTTCATAATCTTAAAATTGATAGTGCAATTTGTTTGAGTAGTAAAAATAGACATTAAATTTTCTTATCCCAAAAAAAATCCATATTTTTGAGTTTTGTTATTAAAAATAGGTCAAATAAGGTACAGTCCTTCACAAAGTTAAGATTTATAACAAAAACGGGACAAATCAATAAAAAAACATTAAAATCAAATGGCAAAAGAGAAAAAATTCATCACCTGTGACGGCAATTATGCTGCCGCCCATGTTGCTTACCTTTTTAGTGAGCACGCTGCTATTTACCCTATCACTCCCTCTTCGA